>JABIFK010000078.1 GCA_018650745.1 Candidatus Latescibacterota bacterium
CCCAACCATAAAATGAACACGCCCAAAGCACCCATAGCCATATTATGGCCCACAATAGGATTCATTGTACCATCAGCATTATATTTACCACGCCGTGGCCCCAAAACGATAACACCAGCCAACGCAGCCCATCCCCCCACACTGTGCACAACCGTAGACCCCGCAAAATCAACAAAACCTAAATTTTCTAACCATCCCCCACCATTCCACAACCCACCCCAAGACCAAGCACCCTGAACAGGATAGATGACGGCCGTAATCACCACACTAAAAATCAGATACGCGCCAAACTTGGTGCGCTCTGCCACGGCACCCGATACAATAGTTGCTGCTGTTGCTGCAAAAACCGTCTGAAAAAGCAGAAAGGCATACATCCAATTGGCATCTTGCCCAAATGAGTTTGCATCTGGATCAACAAAAAACTCATAAGCTTCTGAACCACTAAACATCAATCCAAATCCAATGGCCCAAAAACCTATTGCACCAATAGACAAATCAGCCACATTTTTCATCATAATATTGACAACGTTCTTGGCCCGTGTAAAACCACCTTCAACAAGCGAAAAACCCGCTTGCATAAAAAAGACCAAACAAGCAGCCACCACTGTCCAAAGCCAATCGACCTGTGTTGCCAAATCAGATATCTGTTTGGGAAGCGGAACCTCATCTTGTCCATATACAAAAGAAGGCAAAGCCAACAAACTCAGCCCTCCTATCGTTCCTAAAAACCATCTACAATATTTCATGAATCCTCCTTGAACGGGTGTCCCTTGTGACATAACGGGTGGAAATATACAAGAAGGATGTTTCGCATAAATTTCTGCGAAGTGAAAACATGATGAAACATCAACAAGAGGTTTTTTTTAGGCGCCCTTTCTTCAGAAAAGGCAGGGACCATTCCAAAAACCTGACCCAAAAAAAACATAAACAACTGTAAATTATAAAGATGACCCCAAAAAACACTTGGCTCAAAAAAACATCAACGGACCTGCTTACCCATAAACACCAGACCATAACCAGACCCATACAAACACCTTCATCTTCTATAGACAAGTGACATGAATTCCAATGTTTCCAAAGTATGAACAAGACGTAACACTAAGATGAATAAAAAAAAGAGCACCGGCTTATAATAAACCAGTGCTCAATTAAATATAACTTATCAATAAAAACATATGCCAACAATCAAAGCAACCATCAGCCATCTCAAGAACACCATTACGCAACAGTATTTAAGAAGATGCCATATCAATCATCAAGGTTCTTGCTGGTGCAGTAACTGCTGCAAACGAATCATCTCTTTTTGCAAATGATCCATTTGCCGATAAATCATTTCATCTTCCGGTTCAGGTTCTTCCACTTGCGACGCGACCATGGGTTGGCCTGGCATATTACCCAATTGAACCCCCTGTGCAAGCACACGCCCGTTGCGACGTACACCCAACACAATTTCCTGCCCCGGTACACTCTCCATAACCAATCGACGCAAATGATGCGGCCCTGCCACAGCCCGATCTCCAAATGCCAGTAAAACATCTCCAGATAGCACACCAGAAAGCGCTGCCGGGCTTTGGGCTGCAACATCAATAACCACAACATCTTCCCCTTGCATACCTACCTCTACTCCCAACCACCCATACAACATTTTCCCATCAGAAACCAATACTTGAGCCACATGCATAGCCCGATTAATGGGTATCACAAAAACCGAGTTGGGCATACCAGGCACACCCATAAATGTATGGGCCAACTGTTCTGATGGTGTATAACCTGCAGGCGCATCCTGATAACGCCACACCATCCCTCCCACACGCCCATCGCTACAAAAAACGGGGGCTCCGCCGTAACTGCTCTGCACACGAGCAGATACCTGAATCAAATCTTCGCCTTGGTATATCTCATGCATCGTCCCAAATGCGGGTACCAAGTTACCAAAGTCATTGCCCAAAATAAATGCATAATGCCCAAATTGAATACGATCAGAATCACCTATTTTAACAATCGACAAGGAGTCAATATCGGCCTGTATCACTGCCACACCCGAAATGGGATCACTTCCAACAAAACGTGCGCGAACCTGCCTGTCAGAAGCCAATGTCACCCGAATTTCCTCTGCACCGTGCACTGCCGCCTCAATTGTTAAGATATAACCACGTGAATCAAATATAAAACCCGACCCATGTGTAAATACAGATCCCGTTGCAGATGTATTTTGATTGGGCGTAAACAAAGCATGAATGCGCACCACACCTTGACGATTGGTTTCAAAAATCGAACCAATCTCTTTTTCTATTGCACGCAACAAACTGTGCTCTTGACTTTGCCCTTGTGTAGGTATCAGAACAAGCATACCAAACCACAATAGAGATCTCAGCACCTTCATAGTCAAATACTCACCTATTGTAATGAACCCCCGCCCCCAAATTGGGGACGGGGGTTTATGTCATGCACCAAATACGTAATCGTAGTTGTTTTAAAACGATACAGGAATCTGCTTCACATCTTGGCTTTTAAGCCACGGCGACATACGCTTCTGACGATTTAACATAGTATCCACACGCCCAGAATCTTGGCTGTTGCGATAAAGCTTACCATCCAAACGGCGAGATTGTTGAGACAAGCGCTCCAATGCACCCCTATGATCAATAGCAGAAGCAGGCTGTGCAGGCGTTAATAAAAAGTCTGCATCTTCAGCGGTTGCTTGCACAACAGGTATTGATGAAATTTGGTCTTGAACCACGTTTGTTAGACCCAATCCCAATATAACAGCAGCAGCCAATGTCGTTATGGTGCGCATGGTCGAACCAAAGAATACGCGACGAACCCGATGGCTCATCTGATTCTCTTTGGCCACTGCCATGAGCAAATGGCTCCGTAATTCAAAATTGAACCCTGCCGATGGTTGAGCTTGTGGCAAACGCGTCAAGCGCTCTTTGAGAGCCTTCATATCTTTTAGTAAAACACGGCAATCTTCACATTCTGCAGCTTTGCGCTCCATCTCAGTCCGTGCAATGGGGCTGAGTTCATCATCGAGATATGCCGAAATCTTTTCTTCAAATGCTTCATACGTCATGGGAAATACCCATCCTCCTTAAAATCAAACTTCTAAACCAACATCACGGCCTTCATTTTTTAATTTTTGTTGTAACTTCAGCCGTGCCCGATTAACACGTGATTTGACTGTACCAACTGGGCAATCGACTATTTCTGCAATTTCCTGATATGACATACCTTCAACATCGCGTAACAAAATCACTTGGCGATAATTTTCGGGCAATGACGCTATTGCATCATGAATTTGATCATCTGCCAACGATGACTCTGCAACTTTATCGGGGCGATAAGTCTCATCGGGCAATTCCATGCCCGTATCAGACTCGTCGTCACGATGAAGAGAAAACAAACGCCATCGCTTACGTCGTCTCAATTCACTTTTGGCCAAATTGCCAGCAATGGTAAACAACCACGTGGAAAAGTTGGCAATAGCCTTGTATTCTTTGCGCTTACGAAATGCGCGCAAAAACGTCTCTTGAACAATATCTTCAGCGGTTTCTTTTTCACTGACAAAACGAAATACAAAATTGTATAAACGGCCTCGATAACGACCTACAATTTTGCCATAGGCATCAATATCACCAGCGGCTACCTCCGCCAATATTTCGGCATCAGTTAGTTCGCCGAATCCGCTCTTCGAATTGACCATAAGCATAGTATCTCCTCCCTGCGGGTTCGATGGCTCAAACCCGTGGTCTGACATCATCGGTCGCATTTTAAACCCCAATACAAAGAGAAGGTTCCAATTTTCTTAACTTCGCCTAAAAAAAGAAGATACAGACATCATTGCATAACTAACCTACATCACTTAAATGGCACTGTCGTTCCATATGTTCTTTAAAAATAGTATTTTTCATCAAAAAAAACAAAAATGATGCAAAATGAGCACTTCCTTTCCACATTGCATCATTTTCACTCCCATTTTATATTGCGCATGCGGTATATTCTAAAGGACGGCTAGCACTCGAAGAGCGAATGTAAATACGTATTTTAACCCTATTGAATCAACATAATTCATATGAAAGTGAGGACATCCAGATGTCTACAGCTTCAGTTGTTGAAAAAGATGGCAAATATCACGCACCAGAAAGCTTCAGCAGCAATGCCCACGTTAGCAGTCTCGAAGACTATCAAGAAATGTATCAACGCTCAGTAGATGACCCTGAAGGATTCTGGGCAGGAATTGCCGATAGTTTCCATTGGTTTAAAAAATGGGACACTGTCAGGTCTTATAATTATGACCTCGATGCAGGACCTATTTCTATCAAATGGTTTGAAGGCGCCACAACCAATATCGCCTACAACTGTTTAGACAGGCATTTGGACACCAAAGGGGATCAAACAGCCATTATTTGGGAAGGCAACGAACCAGGCGAAGATGCTACGTTTACGTATAAAGAATTGCACGAACAAGTCTGCAAATTTGCAAACGTACTCAAATCACGAGGTGTTAAAAAAGGTGATCGTGTCTCGCTTTATTTACCTATGGTACCCGAACTGGCCATTGCCATGATGGCTTGCGCGCGCATAGGGGCCATCCATTCTATCGTCTTTGGTGGTTTTTCTGCCGATGCATTGGCAGATCGCATCGCAGATGCAACCTGCACCACACTCATCACGGCCAACGGCACCATGCGCGGTGCCAAACCCATTCCAATGAAACCCAATGCCGACTCTGCAATGGCTACTGCAGAAGCCGAAATGGGCAAGCCTGTTGATACCTGTATTGTCGTGCGACGCATAAAAGACAACCCCGATTTCGAATTTGACATGAAAGATGGGCGCGACTTGTGGTGGGACGACGTAATGGCCAGTGCCAGTGCAGATTGTGAATGTGAAGAAATGGATGCAGAAGACCCGCTGTTCATTCTCTATACATCGGGTTCTACTGGCAAACCCAAAGGCGTGCAGCACCATGTAGGTGGATATATGGTATATGCTGCTACCACCCACAAATACGTTTTTGACTATCAAGATGGTGACATCTACTTCTGTGCGGCCGATATTGGCTGGGTCACGGGTCACTCTTACATTGTATATGGTCCATTGGCCAATGGTGCCACCACCATTATGTTTGAAAGCACCCCCCTTTATCCCAATGCCGGGCGATATTGGGAAGTGATTGACAAATACAAAGTGAATCAATTCTATACCGCACCCACAGCCATTCGTGCCGTAGCCAAAGAAGGGGAAGAATGGCCTGCCAAATACGACCTCTCATCTCTCAAGACCTTAGGCACCGTTGGCGAACCCATTAACCCCGAAGCCTGGCAATGGTATCACAAAAATGTAGGCCATGAAAATTGCCCCATTGTTGATACATGGTGGCAAACCGAAACAGGGGGCATTCTCATTACCCCACTACCCGGTGCAACAGCCACCAAACCAGGCGCTGCAACTTTGCCATTCTTTGGTGTCCAACCCGTTGTGTTACATCCCGAATCGGGGCAAATCATCGAAGGCAATGGCGTAGACGGTGTGTTGGCAATAAAAGAACCATGGCCTGGGCAAATGAGAACCATTTATGGCGATCACAAACGCTTTGGAGAAACATATTTCCAACAGTATAAAGGATATTA
>JABIFK010000077.1 GCA_018650745.1 Candidatus Latescibacterota bacterium
AAGTATTCGGCGACCCGGTCGTCGAGGGTGAGCTTGCCTTCGTCAATCATCATCCCAATCGCCAACGAAACAAAACTTTTACTAATCGAATACATCCGATGTTTGCGGTCAACAGACCACGGAGCCCAATACCCTTCGGCCGCGATTTTATTGTGACGCACGAGCAAGAACCCGTGCATGTTAATTCGCTCGGCGTCGATTCGTTGCAAGAAATTCAGAATCGCCCGTGAAGGGATACCCAGGCTTTCAGGTGAGGGTGCTGTTGAAAACACGTTTTCACTTGCCATATGTTGCTCCTCGATATATTCCTAAAGCTTGATTGATTAAGATCCAATATCAACGCTCTTCTATCCTTCATCCACGAAAAATTCTGGCCATCTGGGCCGAATGTAATCCTGAAACTTGTCAGACAAACCTTCTTGAGTGAGATGTTGAGACGTCACGGGCGGCTCAACAGCTTTGAATGCAGGGTCTGCTTTGTAGCGATTGGGGAAATCGTGTTGCAACATGGCCGCACGCCCAAGCATAATCCAGTCAACACCCGCCTCAAGTGTCGCCTCAGCCTCTTGGGGCGTTCGAATCTTACCCGCAACCCCGAGCCGAGCATTGTGCCGGTGAAGTTCCGTAAAGTAGCTCATCAAAGTACGGCCCTGATACACCTTTTCCTCAGGTTCCTTAAATACATCCCACAGCGACATGTCCAAAAAATCAATCTCATCCTCCGTCATCAAACGCTGAGCAATGTCAACAACCTCACTCAATTTCATCCCAAACCGCTCAGGTGACAACCTGACCCCCAATACGAAATCTTCGCGACATCGCTTGCGAATACCCGCGATAATTTTGAACAAAATGCGAAACCGATTGCTCAGGCTTCCACTATATTCATCGTCTCGATGATTGATTTCAGAGCTAAAAAATTGGCATAATATATAACTGTGCGCGCCGTGTATTTCTACACCATCAAAACCAGCCTTGTCTGCTCGCACCGCCGCTTCAACAAAGTCATCAATGAGCACCTCAACTTCTGCGCGTGTCAATCCACGTGCGCCAGTCTCCTCATTGTCTGACGGACAGACCGGTGTGCCACCAATAACCTCTTTGGGCGACCGCATCCCTGCATGGTGTAGCTGAACAATCGCAATGCTGTCATGTGACTTGATCTCCGTTGCCAAACGCTGGAGCCCTGCAATATGATTGTCAGACCAAATACCCAGCTGCCCTGAAAATCCTTTCCCAATTGCCTGAACGTGAGATGCACACGTCATCGTCAAGCCAAATCCTCCCTTGGCGCGCAAGGTGAGCCAGCGAAATTCCTCATCTGACAATCGACCATCTTCATGGCTTTGTTGATTCGTAAGCGGCGCCAACATAAAACGGTTCTTCAGGATGGGCCCATGGCTAAAACGGAGTGGTTCTAATAAGTGCACCATTTACTCCCTCAATAAAATATTGTTTATGCAACTGTTTCCTTACAGAGGTAAATACATTCTATAATATTCCTCAACCCTTATTTTTCCTACCCATAAAAAAAGGGCAAGTGTATAAACACTTGCCCCATTCTATTCATGTGATACCCATCCCAAATCTGCTATCAAAGCAACAGATTACTCAAACAAGGCATTAAACACCCCGTAACCAGCCATCTCCAGATCCTTTTTTGGCACAAATTTCAGAGCGGCAGAGTTGATACAATATCGCAGGCCGCTCGGTTTGGGCCCATCTTCAAAAACATGGCCAAGGTGAGAATCGCCGTATTTGCTCCTGACCTCGGTACGCGTCGCCCAAAGCGTCCCATCTTTTTTGAGCACAATATTTTCGGGAATAAGCGGCCGTGTAAAACTCGGCCAACCCGTGCCAGAACGAAACTTGTGCGTGGAGCTGAACAGCGGTTCACCCGAAACGATATCTACGTAAATGCCTGCCTTTTTGTTGTCCCAAAATTCGTTCCGAAACGGATGCTCCGTACCTTCTTCCTGTGTCACCGAGTACTGCAAGCTGCCCAATCTGTTGCGCAATTCCTCATCGGCTGGCTTTGAATATGCTTTTGGCAAATTCGCCTTCGTGCCCCACACCATCTTGATAAACATATCACGCCCCGAGCCCTTGCGATAACGCTCATAATGGCGCGTATTCGTTTTCCAATAATTCTGATGATAATCTTCCGCCGGATAAAAGCTCTCAGCCTCTCGAATGGGTGTCACAATGTCCTTCCCGAAAACACCGGATGCCTCAAGTGTTTCCTTAGACGCAATCGCAGCGAGACGCTGTGATTCATTGTGATAGAAAATCGCGGATGTGTACTGCATACCGCGATCATGAAAAGACCCACCGGTATCTGTTGGATCAAATTGTCGCCAAAAAACATACAACAGATCTGCGTAAGAGACCTTATCGGGATCAAAGGTAATCTGCACGGCCTCTATGTATTTTGTCTTACCGGACGAAACTTCCTTGTAAGTGGGATTCTTCTTTTGTCCACCCATAAAACCAGAAACGGCCTGTTGAACGCCGGACACCTTATCGAAAGGCGCTTCGATGCACCAGAAACACCCACCGGCAAACGTCGCCTGCTCAAATTGTTGCGGTTCAGCACCAATTGCCGTTCCAAAAAAGGCACACAAACTGAGAAGAAGTACAGAGATGGCAGCGATTCGAGATTTCATAGTTCCTCCACGAATGGTAAATCGTTCTGATTGACGTCAGTTTTCCAGCAAAAAACCTAACCACCAACTTCACAACAAGGGGTGACCATATGAAAAGTAAGAACAATGGACCTGCTGTTACGGCTGATAGTACTGATCACAAATATACGATTCAAATATCGCAAAAGAATCACGAAAGGATAATACATTGATAACATCGTTTCTCACGAAGGATACAAGTTGCGCGACTTTCCTTAACATATATACCTTCATCTCGACATTTCTATGAGTGCAGTCTTAACAGCATCACCAAACCCACCACCCCCATGTCCCGCATCATCAATGACCTCAAGGTGGCTTGTTGTCCAGCGTTGCGACAACTGCCACGCGGTCTCCAAAGGTCCACTCACATCGTAGCGACCGTGAATCAACACACCCGGAATGCCATTGAGTATGGCTGCATCACGCAACAACTGGTCTGGTTCAAGAAAAGCCGAATGACGCCAATAATGCGTAACGAGCCTTGCAAAAAGGAGGCGGAATGCCGGATCTTGGTAACGGGCCTTGGGTTTGTGTCCCGGTGCAAGCGACACGTGGGCATCTTCCCAAAGGCACCATGCTTTGGCCGCGCCAGCCTGTACTTGTGCGTCTGGATCAAAAAGAAGCTCTGCGTAGGCATCCACCAACGGGCGATCGCATAAATGATCCGGTACAGCGGACGCAAACCGCTCCCACTCACGTGGAAAAATACGTCCCACACCTTCCGTGATCCAGGCGACTTCACGCTGGGATGTTGTTGTGACCAATCCAAAAACCGCACTGGCAACTCGTGTAGGATGCATCTGCGCATAGGCCAAACCCAACGTAGTCCCCCAAGAGAGGCCCAACAATGTCCACTGATCAACACCCAAGTGTTCTCGAAGCAACTCAATGTCTGAAATAAGATGATGGGTCGTATTGGCGCTCAAGTCAGCATCGGCCTCATTCGCCAATGGGCGGCTTTGCCCACACCCTCGTTGATCAAATAACAAAACGCGATACGTTTGCAGGTCAAACATGTACGGGATGCGTCGATTAAACCCCCCGCCTGGGCCGCCATGAAAATAAACAGCCGGCTTACCATTGGGATTTCCATGACATTCCCAATGAACCCGATGACCGTCTCCTACCGTCATCAATCCACTATCGTTTGGCTCACTCCCATTGGGTTTATTCATAACATGATCCTCTATTCAAACACGCGTGTCATCGCAAACAGCATAATCATAAATTTCTTTTTAGGCTTCTTCAACGGGCTTGGGATACGCATGTTTTGCCGCTCGATCTTCCGACAGTGTTTCCTGTGTCCGCGCAGTTAATCGTGTAATGGCATCGGCCAAGTGCGACTCTTGAATATGATGTGCCCCATTTTCAACGCGCAAACGATGGGCCTCGATCAACACCTGCGCGTGAGCAACGCCCTGAGGCGGTTCAAACTTATAACATGCAAGTTCAATACGCTGACCAAGTGGATCTCGAAAATAGATCGAATCCATAAATCCACGATCAATGGCCCCAGTATGGGGTACACCTCGTGCTTCAAGTCGTTGCCCAACCTGTGTAAATGTAGCGCGTGAAACAGCAAAAGCCAGATGGTGCAAATTGCCAATGCCGTCGGGATTTGAACGGGTATCAACCTCTCGGTTTTCATTCGTAAACACAGTAATCAACCGCCCATCACCCGGATCAAAATAGAGGTGCGATTCACCAGGGTTGTCCAAATTAGGCTGCTCAAAAATGAACGGCATACCCAGCATACCTTCCCAAAATTCGATCGACACTTGTCGGGTCGCACCAACCAGGGTTATATGATGTACCCCTTGTACCTGAATCTTTTCCATATTTTGTCCACCTGTTTTTTGTAAATCCCGTTTGCGACATACCATCACCCGTTCGACCCAATAGGGCTCTATCTCCATAGCTTTTTCTCACTTGAGATAATACAAAACCATGATAGACAAAGCGAATTCTACGACTGCCTAATCTTGATGGTCAGCAGGTCTCATTTTCTCTGCCCCAGCCAACTTGCCAGCAAGTTGTGTCGGATCATGAATCAGCACCGGCAGATGCTGCGGACAAATCCACAATTGCTCCCCCTGATACTCAAGCGTAATAAGAGGTGTCGCGTTCGAATCCTGATCACATACCAAGCATTTCGAGTTGCTCACTTTTTCATCCATAGTTTCTCCTGTTTTTTGGTTATCCCTGTCCGTGTCTTGCGATCTTCACTCATCAATTTTTATTGCTCACCCTCTTCGCCGCTGAGGCCAAGGAAAAAGGCAGCCCGAACGGGACGGGGCATGGGAGAATCTGCTCCTCGAATGGATTTCCAAATAATCTCGTTGAGCCGGATATCATCCGCGACATCGTCGGTTGTCAGCAGATCCATTTGCATAGACTCGGCTGCGCCGAAGGCATCGTCTCTCAACCCAGCGACCACGCCCTTCTCAGAAGCCGGTCGAACCTGATAGGCCGCCTCGTGCTGAATCACGCCCGAGTTGACCGCAAAAGCATGTATGGTTTCGTCCCCAGCACCGCTGGCGTAAAGCATCGACCCATCTGGGCTGAATTCCAGACCGTAATAGGATTCAGGAATATCGGCTTGCGAAACCATTTCTCCGGTTTCGAGATCCAGCATGCGAACCTCGTGTTTCCCCCATCCCGAGTGAAGGGCGGCAACGTGTCGCCCATCTGGATGAAGGGCAAGATTCACGGGAAAGTCACCGAGGCCAATCTGCTGGCCCACGGGGTCGAGCGTCCAGCCATCTGGCAACAAGACACGACCATCCTCCTGCATCCCGGGAAGAATGACTTTGCCAGCATTCCCTGAGCTGAAGGTGATTCCGCATACACTAACAAAACACGTTGCAGCAACAACAAAACGTAGAAATCTCATGACAACCCTCTTCTATGTTAACATCCTTGTAGACCTTCAGTTCCTCGTTGAACTATTTTGGTGGTCTTTCGTTCTTGAGTCGCGCCTTCACCCAGCGATATTTTCCCACGTGTTTTCGCTGCTCCTTCGTGGCCAATCTGTCCAAGGCGACTTCTCCCAACCGGTCTTGCACTTGCTGATAGTATAGACTCGCGGGTGTAACACGGGAGCCATCCTCATCCTTACTACCAGAACCAATCACCCAACAGATTCCCCCCGGAGGGGCTTCCACATCAAACCTTGGGGCGACACAGTTATAGAAACAGGTCTGAGTGCCAGCCCACCCATGACCGGTACCAGATTTGCCACGAAATCGTGATTCCATCTCCCGCTCAGATTTCACATTGTCAAACAAGGTACCCACAGAATAGCGATGGTGTGGACCTGCAGGAGCCTTGGTGTCAAAACCAATGCAGTCGACGAACACGTTGGGTCCTGCTGTTTTTTCCTGTGTGACAAACTCGTGGCGTCCGTTATAGGCAAGGCAACGTTGCACCAGATTCAGTTGCCCATCAATCATGAACGTGTAACGACGACCGCCAGTGATTTTTGACGCGTGACCAAAACTGACACAGTCCTGAACAGTCGCATGTTTCCCTGAAGCAGAGACCAGAGACCAGCCGAAATAGTTTCCCGTGACGTTACGCACCCAGGTATTCTCTGTATTGCTCTTGAGCTCGACCCCATACCAGGCGTGGTTTTCAGCCTGACTTGTTTCTTGAGGGTCCCCATAAGGATGACCGGGAGTCGGCGCGGCGAACTCCGAAATGAGGTGTAGGTTTTCAACACCAACCTCCATCACACGCCCAGCGGTCTCGTAGTGGTAGATTGCGCCACCACCATATTCCTGCGACATCGAATGGACGATCGGCGCGTCAATCGTAATGCGGTTTCCTTCAATCCCGATAATACGACGTTCAAAATGGAAATCATAGTCTCCAGCTTCCCATTGTCGGGTAAGATTAAACGTCTTTCCGTCCTCAGACAAGGGCACGCGCTTCACAAAATCATCCCAGTTTTCATCATGTTTTTGCAACAAACAGTATTTGCTGTGATTGCCAATACGTTGATAGTAGAAGCCAGCTTCCTCACCGTCCTCTAACCAGCGCGCGTTGCGAATCTCGGACCAATTGGGTTCTAGCTGATCGCAACCAATAGAGTGAATCCAATCTGCCGTGGATGGCCGATGTACAACAATACGATCTCCGGGTTTATAGCCTGAAGCCGAATTCACTTCAAAGGAATGACTCCCGACGGGAACATAGGCATCCATAATCGCTTGCCTGGAGTTCATGATCGGTTTTATCTGATCAGTGGGGTATCCATGCCGGATATGAACCTCAAGATTGTCTGATTGGGGATCGACCGAAATCAACGCCCGCTGGTATTTCGGGTCGTCGTAACCTGTGGCAATGATACAAGTATCATCGGGGCCGCTGCCTTCGCCCCTGAGAACAATGCCACAGTGGGTGATCGTAAGCGTTCCCGCGACCCGATAAACACCACGCTTGAGCAACAAAGCCCCACGAATACCATCCTCCCCAAGCGGAAGGGTTCCCAGTTTGTCCAGCGCATCCTGAATGCGCAGGGTGTCGTTACTCTGACTCGGTTCAAGGGTCATTTTCACGGGAACGTGAGGAATCCCCTTTTCCCCAGAATGATAACCTACATGGGAGAAATCAGGGAGACGGTTTCCTTCTGGGTCCTTCGAATAGACCAATTTTCCTGACGGATCAAAGCTCTGAGTCATGAAGTCCATACCTTCTTTGTAAATTCGTCGAGTAATTGAGGATCGAGGTGGTTGTTCCGTCGAACACCTGAACACAAATCTAAACCAAACGGAGCAACAGTTGAGATCGCATCTCTCACATTGTTTGTTTGTTCTGACCTCCGATGCCTTTGTTGTGAACGATCAGACGCCCAATGGTCTCGGATGCAGCAAACAGGTTTGGTCCACCGCCGGAATGTAGAAATACGACGGCCTGGTCACGAGAAATGATATCCGTTTCAATCTGATCCAAAAGCCCCGTAAAACACTTACCCGTGTAAACAGGATCCAACAGCACAGCTTCTGTCTGTGCCACGCGACGAATCGTCTTGTGAACTTCATGATAAGACTGCCCATAACCCGGCCCAATATAATCATCCAA
>JABIFK010000111.1 GCA_018650745.1 Candidatus Latescibacterota bacterium
CGTAGCTCCACAACCCACCCGCTTGCCGTTCTGCACGTTTACGCCGTTTAGGATAAACATCGTAGTTACCCGGTGAACGCACGTTGGCTAAGCGAAAACTGGCTGCAGAAATCTTATGATTGCGACAAAACATCTCTGCAATATCTTCCCCCATTTTTTTAGATAATCCATAAGGTCCTTGGGGTGCCGTTGGATGTGTTTCGTCTACGGGCAAATATTCGGGAATGATTTTTTGCCCATCCAAAAATCCGTAGACCATTTCGCTGGATGTATAAATAATTTTTTGTACACCCAAATCAACAGCAGCCTGAAAAACGTGATATGTTGCGATTGTATTGTTTTGAAATGTCGTTGCACCCGGAAAACCCGTTGGGTTCGGGATGGCACCAATGTGACAGACATAATCAGCCCCCGCTAAAGCTTGATAGACTTCGCCCAAATTCAACATCTCTACTGGCCAGTATTTGGCCCCTTTTGGCAAGGCCTCTACTGGTTTTACTTTGTCAATTGCTAAAACTTCGTGACCTGCGGCAACCAGTTCTTGAATGGACCACCAACCCACCTTACCCGATCCACCTGTTACAATTGTTTTCGGCATATCAAATCCCTCCTGTCAATTTATAGACGTTTGTATCTTCTTATCTCACCCTTCCAAAAGAATATTATCCCGCGCTTACAGCCCAAAAACAGAGTAACTCCTCTACATTATCCGTTTGAGAGCAATATAATCACCACTGGTTTCCAATCTAAAAGAAACAGGTTTATCGTCTCGGTTGCGCCAAAACCATCCGTGATAACCATCAAATGCGGCCTTCATTTCTCCTTCGTCAGATGTAACCATTCTCCCTTTTTTATAACTAATGAATTGTTTTGTTCCCCGATACCCATCGCCGTGTGTATCGTGATTGAGTTTTCCGTTTGTCGTAGACCATTTATACTGTGCCACAGCATCTTGTTTCATCTCCAACTTAAACTCAATCGCCTCACCCGGTGCAAGTGTATGCTCAACCACATCCCTTTTTATAGGTTTCTTTTTAACCCTTTTCGGCTCGGGTCGTGCAACAAGTGGCATCGGAGTTGGAACAGTTTGCTGAGTGTTAATCTCGCTTTGTGACACTGGGCGGCTGTGTGCAATTTCTTCTTGTTCAAGATTTACTTTGATTTTACCCATTTTTTTGAGCCCCAGCAAAGAACCAATACCTGTAGGATCAACCCCATATTCGGCTGGCAATACAGCACCGACCAACACAACGATGGCAACAAGAATAGCAACCAGCGTTGATCGAATAAGTTGCTTTGACGTGGGTAAATCTTCGGGTGAAGGGGTTTGAGAATGAAACACCATCGATCTCCTTTTATAAACTGAAATATCCAAACAGTTGGTATCCCATCAAGATGAAACCCAAGGTCATGAGTACAACATTTGCAGAATACGCATGCTGCGTAAAGTTTCCATGTTTTCGCCAATAACTCATAGCAATCAAAATTGCAGACAATGCCATCAACTGCCCCACCTCTACCCCTACATTAAATGCAATAAGATTTGTGACGAGTCCATCCGGTGCAATTTCAAACTCAAGAATTTTTGTGGCAAGACCAAAACCGTGAAACAAACCAAAAATCAATGTGGCAATTTTGGTGTTGGGTTGAATTTCAAGCCACCGTTGATACGCACCCAGATTATCAAGCGCTTTGTAGACAACAGAAAGTCCGATGATTGCATCTATCAAGTATGCATTCACATTAATGTGGGCGAAAACACCAAATAAAAGTGTTGTTGAATGACCGATTGCAAAAAGACTCACATAGATGCCAATATCCTTCAACTTATAGAGAAAGAAAATGACCCCAAAAATAAACGCCAAATGATCGTATCCGGTAACCATATGTTTTGCTCCGAGATACACAAACGGGATAAAATTCACACCGCTTATTGCTTGGATATACCCTTGATCACCACTCGCTACGCCATGAGCCGATGCAAGTGTGGGAATCAGAAGCAGTGCAAAAAACACAACCCACTTTAAACCATTCATCTCTTTTTTCCTTTATCTATAAAAGGAGGCAACCACACCTTTTCAGGGCAAAGATTGAAGCGCTCGATGATTTCACCATATCGTTCTGCCCAGATGTGTAGCGTGGCCAGCGTATGGGCATCACTGCCGAGAGACACAAGGCCACCGCCGTCGAGCCACAGATCAATAAGTTCTGCGATACGACCCGCTCGTTTGGGGTGATACCAGAATGCAGGCTGAATTTCGAGCGCCACACCGCGTTCTTTGGCCAGCTCAATAAGCGCTTTGACGCGTCCCTTGTCTGTGGCTTCCCACATGCCGTTGGGCTCGTGCTCGGGTTTCTGTATTTTGCCAACATATGGGTGTGCGAGGATGTTGGTGTGTGGCCAGTTTAGGGCGGTTTCGAAACAGTCGAGCTCGTGGGCGGCGACCTCGGCGCAGGTTGTGCCAACACAGTCTACCCAGGCGACGTGGTAATGGTTCGGTGCCACTACGGTGTATTCACAGATCTCAAGAATCTCATCGCATTCCACCATCGCGCCCTTTGACTGCACTTCAAACTCACCGCCAATGAGGACCCGCACGGGCCAGTTTGCCTCGTCGCGCAAAGATTTGTATTGACGGAGCCGCTGTGCGTGCGCTGGCCAATCGATGATCTCTGCGGGGTGGACATGGTCGCTGAACGCTAATGTGTGATAACCATGTTCTATCGCAAAGGCCACTGCGGCCTCAAAGGTCATGTCGGGCTTGGCACAGCGAGACAGATCGGTGTGGGTGTGGAGAGAGACAAGCGGAACCGAGGCATCGGAGTTTAGACTCGTAGGAGGAGAGTCATTTATGTTTTCATTCGGTTTGTTTTGCATTTGTATCATTTCCTCTCGTTCAAAATTCTGTAGGTATTCTATTAGAAAATCATAACGACGGAGCACAATACACAGATCATCAGAAATTGGAACATTGTCAATTTTCCAAAAGGATGAGCATCGCCTCCATCAGGCATGTTTCTAAATGATACAGCTGTCTAATTCCATGCGGTGGCAAGATAATGGTGCGAAGAAGAAAAGACAAGGAGGGATGCTACAGTGGTGCGTGGGATACGGCACGAACTTAGCCAAATGTGGAAGCGTAAAGGCGCACAAGTAAAATTTAGTTGTCAGTGAACATGTTTCTTTAGACCGTGGTTTGCTTGTGACTTATGATCGTGCCTGAGAATTGATTTTGACAATGTTGGTTTCTATCCCCATTTTGGTGGTGGAATGGGATTTTAATTTTTCATCGGGAGGTATTTGTGTCAGATCGTCCGAATATTTTGGTATTGCACAGTGATGAGCACAGTTTTCGATTTTTATCGGCGCGGAGTAAGGAACGTGGGGGGGAGCCGTGTCATACCCCCACATTGGATGGATTGATTTCACAGGGTGTGAATTTTGATGCGGCTTATTGTCAAATGCCGTTGTGTACGCCGAGTCGGATTTCGATGTTGACTGGGCGGCATTCGCATCGGTGTGGCGCGTGGAGCAATGCGTCTATTTTACCACCTGAGTTGCCAACTTTTGGCAGTCACTTTCGCGAGAATGGATATGGAACGGCTGTGGTGGGCAAGATGCATTTGGGTGGGTCGCGTCAGTTTGCAGGATTTGGTGCGCGGCCTTATGGTGATTTTGGCGGTCAATGTGCGCATCAGTTTGATCCGTTGAGTGTGACGACGGAGGATCATTATGGTGGGACGAAGATGCGTTCGCGTACGGTGGATGCGGGTGTGACGGAAATTCCCGAGTCGTTTTTGCAAGAGAATATGGTGGCGCGGGAGTCCTTGTCGTGGATTCGGGAACAGCGGCATGGAAACCCGGACCAGCCTTGGTTGTTATACGCATCGTTTAGTCGCCCACATTTTCCGTTGACGGCGCCTAAGCGATTTGTGGATCGATATTATCCCGAAGGAGCAACACCGCCCAAGATTGGGCGCACGGGAGATTCTACCGATCATCCGATGACGTTGGGCGCGATAAAGGGATTTCGGACGGAAGAGATTGATGAAGCGGAGACGATGAAGGCGCGTGCGGCCTATTTTTCGGCGGTTGATTTTTTTGATGAAATGTTGGGCGATTTTTTGGCTTTGTTGGATCGCGATGGTTTGTTGGACAATACAATCATTGTGTATACG
>JABIFK010000581.1 GCA_018650745.1 Candidatus Latescibacterota bacterium
ATATTTAAGATAATCTCAGCCAAGAAGAACCAAGATCCCTTGCGCTTATGTATCAATCCTGTGTGTTTGCCAAACCAACCCAATCCTGCACGTGCTGCAACATCGCGTTCTAATACCGGCCCAGTATCCACATAAACCCGCCCATCAGCAAGAGGTTCCAATTTCTGTATCTCTGCCAACAAATCGAAAAGACGGGCCTTAATCAAATCGTGATAATCATCTCCAAGGGCATACTTTGCAAACATACCCCGCGGTGCACCATCAACAACGTCACGCGTTTTCGGGAGGTAATTCATACCCAAACACAAGACAGACTTGGCATTTGGTACAATTTCGCAAGGATCTGCTCTGCGCTCTAAATTGCGGCCCAGGTATCCCATTTCACCTGCATACCCGGAAGCCAACCATTGTTGGTAAAAACCCCAATGCTCTGGAGTTTGGGCGGGCGCGACGCCCACAAGATCAAAACCAATACAACGAGCGATCTCTTTGACTTTTTCAGTCAGAATCACCAAGTCTCCGATACATCAAAAAGGCAGGGCACCGCAATGCCCTGCCCTTGTCAACTTTTACAGTTCTGCAAACCACTTTTTTTAAAATCAGCCAGAGCAGAACGAACTGCACCGATAGCCAAATCGGCGGCATGTTTTCGCGTGGAGGGTAACCCGCCCAACGCCCCTTCAACATCGTCCCGGCTAAGCCGATATGCCTCATCTAACGTTTTATCCGTCAGCAACACGGTAGAGACAGAGCCACAAGCAATTGTGGCAGCACATCCCTGCGATTGAAAGACCGCTTGGTGAATCACATTCTTACAAATAGCCAAATGAATAACCATTGAGGCACCAGATGCAGGGTTTTCGAAATATCCGACCGCATCTGGATGTTCTAATGAGCCCACATGGCGCGGATGCTCAAAATGATCTCGTACACATTCAGAATAAGCATCTGTCATGATTTAACGATTGTCAGGGGAATTTGCCGAAGCGCCCCGATCTGACTGCTGAACTTGCTCACCTGCGGGTTTGTCGGCAGCACTGTTGCCTTGCCCTTCACGCCGATATGATCCATTTTTGCGATCATTGTTGTTGCGCCCCCGATTGCGGTCAAACCGACGTCCACCACGACCTCTCGGTTTGTTTTTAGGACGTCGTTTATTCGACCGACCAGCCCAATCTGTTGCAATTGTTTGTCGAATCACCGTGATTTGCACTTCACCAGGATAAGTCATTTCATCGCGAATTCGTTGGGCAATTTCAAACGACAAAGTCTTGGCTTGATCGTCATTAACTCGGCCCGCATTGACCATAACGCGAACTTCACGACCCGCGTTGATCGCGTATGCATCTCTTACACCATCAAATGCTTGCGCGACTTCTTCCAAATCACGTACACGTTTAATATACCCTTCGGCATCATCACGTCGAGCACCTGGACGCGAACTTGATATCGCATCTGCCGCTTTAACCAAGAAAGAAATGGGCGTTGTGGCTTCCGCTTCACCGTGGTGATAAAAGATACCATTGATCACCTCGTCACCTTCACCATATTTGCCTACCAGGAACGCGCCGATATCAGTGTGCTTGCCTTCTTGTTCTTGATCTACTGCCTTGCCCAAGTCGTGCAACAGAGCACACCGTCGAGCCAATTTTTCATCCAATCCCACTTCAGCAGCCATCGCACCGGCCAAAAAGGCCACCTCTTTGGAGTGCCCCAATACACTTTGTCCATAACTGGTTCGATATTTTAATTTGCCCACCAGCTTGATCAACTCAGGGTGTAAATCGTCGATATTCAGTTCGCGCACAGCCTGTTTGCCTTCGTCGACAATCAGTCCTTCGATCTTTTGCTCGCAATCTGCAACGACTTCTTCCACACGACTCGGGTTGATACGCCCTTCACGAACCAATTGCTCCATTGCCAATCGGGCAACATCTCGCTTAACAGGGTCAAAACTTGATAAAACAACGGCTTCAGGCGTGTCATTCACAATAACCTTTACACCCGTTGCGGCCTCAAATGAGATGATATTCCGGCCTTCTTTTCCAACAATACGGCCCTTTATATCATCATCGGGTAATGCGACAACAGAAATCGACGACTGAACAGTTTGGTCTGTAGAACAACGTTCAATCGCCAATGACAGTATCTTTTTGGCTTCACGATCGGCACGTTCACGTGCCTGATCGATGATTTCTCGACCAATATTGGTGGCCGTTTGTTTCAAATCATGTTTGATCGTTTCCAGCAACATTTCGCGTGCATGATCGGCATTCATACCCGAAATGCGCTCCAGTTGCGAACGTTGCTGAACAAGAATATCGTCCAGCTCGGCTTCGCGCTTTTCAAGCCGGGCACCACGTTGGCGTACATCGCGTTCTCGTCGCCCAAGATCCTTATCGCGTTGTTGGGCAAGATCTAGACGCTCGGTTAGCTTTCCTTCTTGTTCTTGCTGTTTGTCACCTAATTCTTCAAGTTCTCGTTGCTTTTGATCTAATTCACGCTCAAAACGGGCCTTATTATCATACCATTTATTTTTTTCTTCCAAAAAAGCCGCTTTGCGATCACGATCTGCTTTTTCTGCAAGCTTCGCAACTCGTTTCTCAGTTTGCTGCTCAATATCTTTAATCTTCTGTGCATTAAACCATGCACACAAGAACCACCCCAAAGCAAAAAAGAGGAAAACACCGACAATTGCCACCCAGAGACCATATTCAACCAGTATCTGTGGAGCTCCTTGCAATAGTGCATCCATTGGAGCCTCCTGTCTTCAATATTTAAATCCAAATTTAGGTCAATGACATACGCGTGATCACACCACCGTCTTCTCGTCTCACCAACCCCCTCACGCGTACACGATGCAACGCACAAAAACATCAGACGACGTCCCAATGTATGAAAGAACAAACCTGTTAGATAGAATATGTGCATTACAAAAAAGCCTTCTATTAAACTTTGTATCAAAGAACTTGGAAGGGACAAGCCTCAGGCCTCCCCCTTCCAAAATACGTCCTATTCAATGGTTCAAACGAAAAAATCCAACCTTATACGCTAAATGACTCTCCGCAGCCGCATTGGTTCTTGGCATTTGGATTGTTGAAACGAAATCCTGTACCCATAAGACCGTCATCGTAATCCAACTCGGTACCCGTTAAGTACAATGCACTTTTCATGTCGACAAATACACGAACACCGAATGCTTCAATGGTGCTGTCATCTTCTCCTACAGTATTGTCAAACTCGAGCTGATATTGCAACCCAGAGCATCCTCCACCAATCACTTTTAATCGCAGACCGTGATCATCAGAATGCCCATCGCGATCGATTAAATCTTTGATTTTGTAAGCAGCCGATTCAGTGACTGTGACCATAGAAACCTCCAGATCAATCAAGACCTTCTAAACATGCTTTAATGGCTGCAAAATCGGGCAATTCTTTGGGGTCGTCTGAAACCGAAGCAAATTGTACCACACCGTTCTTGTCAATGACAAAAGCGGAGCGTTTGGCAACGCCTTTGAAACCCAATAGATCCTCAAATTGCGAATCATAAGCAGCACTAACTTCTTTGTTAAAATCACTCAGCAATGGAATTGTAATGTCATTGGCATTTGCCCACGCTTCTTGAGCGAATGGACTATCTACACTAACACCTACAACTTGTGCATTTAAATTGTCATAGGCATCAAGCCCTTGACTTACGGAACACAATTCATCCGTGCAAACCGAAGTATAAGCCAAAGGAAAAAACAAGATAACAACGTTCTTCTGACCCTGATAGTCACTCAAACTCACATCATCCAAACCATCGGCGTGTTTACGTTTGAGCGTAAAACCGGGCGCTTGATCTCCAACAGAAAGACTCATAGTCTTTTATTTCCTTAATTTGATTTAGCGTGCTGCTTCAAAACGACGATTCACTTCGCCCCAATTAATAACATTCATCCACCCAGCAATATAAGCTGGGCGCAAATTCTGATAATTTAAGTAGTAGGCATGTTCCCAAACATCGAGCCCCAAAATAGGCGTGCCGTCACCCGTCATGAGCGGATTATCTTGATTGGCCGTGCTCAAAATATCGAGTTTACCCTCTTTGACCACAACCCAAGCCCATCCACTACCAAAGCGTGTAGCTGCTGCTGTAGAGAACTTTTCGTGGGCAGCTTCCATTCCCCCCAAATCACTTGCGATGGCATCAGCAATAGGACCTGTTGGTTCGCCACCGCCATTGGGACTCATAACCGTCCAAAACAAGCTGTGATTGGCATGCCCACCACCATTGTTGCGAACAGCCGTGCGGATGCCTTCAGGAACACTGTCTAAATCGGTAATCAAATCTTCAATCGATTTGCCGGCCAAATCGGCGTGGCCTTCCAAAGCAGCATTGACGTTGGTCACATAAGCATTGTGATGTTTGCTGTGATGAATTTCCATTGTTCGGGCATCAATATGAGGCTCCAAAGCATCGTATGCATAAGGCAATTCAGGAAGTTCATAAGCCATGTTTACTTCTCCTTGAGTTAAAAGATGAACAACTATTAAGTAATCAAAACCATCGTGTCATAAGGAGTTAAAATATAATGAAGTATTACAGAGGCGTCAAGTCTTGCAAGGGAAATTCTAATCAGTGAGAAAATAGGCACTTATCATACTTAGCTTGGGGTTTTTCTAGGGACTTCAACCCACACATTATCGATCAACCGAGCCTTCCCAAAGTAGACGGCTACGGCCAGCAAAACCTGCCCAGAGAGCGCAGACATAGGTGCGAGCTGGTCCATATCAACTGCTTCGACATAGTCAATCTGCCCATACGGTGTGGCATTGATCATTGCACGCATCGTACGCACGACCTCTTCCGGGTCTCGAACACCCGCCTCAATAAGCGCTTTGCCTTTTTGCAAAGCCCGATAGAGCGCGGGTGCGTCTTGTCGCTCTTCTGGTGTCAAATACACATTGCGAGAACTCTTAGCAACGCCATCGGCCTCACGCACAGTTGGCGCAACGACCACCTCTACATCAAAATTTAAATCGCGAACCATACGTTGGATCACCAAGACCTGTTGCGCATCCTTTTGGCCAAACACAGCCAAATGGGGCTTCACCGCAGCAAACAGTTTGCTCACAATTGTCGTAACACCTTTAAAATGCTCCGGCCGAGAGATGCCGCACAAATTGTCGGTAAGCCCTTCGACATTCACATAGGTAGCAAACCCCTCAGGATACACCTCTTCAACTTCTGGCACATAGGCAAATTTGGCTCCCGCCTTTTCAATCAGATCGAGATCTCGGTCTAAATCACGTGGATAAGCTGCCAAATCCTCTTTGGGCCCAAATTGAGTGGGATTTACAAAGATACTGACAACCACCTGATTTGCATCTTCAAGTGCACGTGTAATCAAACTCAGATGGCCCTCGTGAAGATAACCCATGGTAGGAACCAACCCGACTCGATCGCCCGCATTGCGCAATTGGTCGGCAACTTGGTGCATGTGCGATATGGTTTGAATGACCTCAATCATTTGATCCCTGCGCCAAACTTTCTATCTGCTCTCGAAATGCACGCAGTTCTTTGTTTTTCATTAAGAAACGATGCTCTTCTGCCGGAAACTGGCCCGACCTCACATCGGCAGCATAAGCCACAAAAGCACCTTTCATGATATCTCTGATGTTGGCATATTGCCTTACGAAACGGAATGGCGCCTCATAAAACCCTAACAAATCATTCACGACCAACACTTGCCCATCACACACGCGCCCAGCCCCGATACCGATGGTTGGAATAGACAAATGTGTGGTCACCACTTCGGCAACACGCTCGGGAATACATTCAAGCACAACCCCCAAGGCACCAGCGGTCTCTAGAGCCAAAGCATCCTCCAACACCAACACAGCCTCATCGGCCCGATCGCCATACAAAGGCCTTTCTCCGATACGTGTTTGCGGGGTATATCCAATATGTCCTACAACACCAATGCCCGCGCCAACTAAAGCAATAACTTGATCACGAACTTCCCTGCCGCCTTCAAGTTTGACAACCTCAGCACCGGCATCCACCAATAACAGCCCATTTTCTACAGCCATTTCGGGCGTTTGATAACTCCCATATGGCAAATCAACCATCAATAGAGCATCTTGCACCCCTCGGTTCACGGCGCGTGTGTGATGCAACATATCTGACATGGTTACCTGCTGTGGTCCTACATACCCTAAAACATTTTGCCCAACTGAATCCCCAACAAAAACCACATCAATACCCGCCGCGTCCTGCAATTTGGCGGTAGGACAATCATAGCAAGTCATCACCACAATCGGCAATTTCAGCTGTTTCATTTTGATTAAGGACTCAACTTGTATACGCATACCCATACCTAAAACTCCCAACCCGAATTAAACATCAACATGCACAGGCCTGTAATATCGCGTACCAGCGGGCGGCGACAATATTTGCTGGACCAAATCATCCAAATCTTCCGTCTGATGGGCAAAATCAATTTCGGATACATTTACAACCAAAAGTGGTGTGTCGCTATAATGAAAAAAAAAGTGATTATATGCTTCGTTCAAGCGAGACAAATAGTCTTCGGAGATCACCCTCTCATATCCACGATCCCGCGCTTGAATTCGGCGCAACAGGTGCGGGACTGAATCTTGAAGGTAAACCACCAGGTCTGGTCGCGGTATTTTCTCACTTAGCGTTTCAGCCAGCCGCTCGTAAAGCGCGAATTCTGCATCATTGAGCCCCAAATTGGCATAGATACGGTCACGTTCAAAGATAAAGTTGCTAATAACCATCGTTTGAAAAAGATCCATCTGATGCAATTCTTGCTGTTGCCGATAACGACTCAGCATAAAAAAGACCTGCGTTTGAAACCCATAATGCTGTGGATCTTCATAAAAAAGTGGCAAAAAAGGGTTTTCGTTGATGTCTTCGAGCGCCAAGCTCGCATTTAATTGCTCGGCCAACAAACGCGCTAAGCCCGTTTTACCAACCCCTGTAACACCTTCTATGGCGATGTATTTTACTGCCACGAGTTCGCCCTCAATGCGTATGCCACAACATAAGATTGTCGACCCGATGCACGGCCCCATCATCTACTTCGTCTAACAAAGACCTAAAAGATCGCTCCAAGGTCGGATGTATCGCATCAGGTATCAAATCACAAAGCGGGTGCAAAACAAAACCTCGCAGATGCAAATAAGGATGCGGCACATTTAAACCAGGTTCGTCAATCAAAACTAGCCCGTACAACAAAATATCCAAATCTAAGACTCGAGGTCCCCACTTTTTAATTCTTTTACGACCAAAGTGCAACTCCGTTTCCAGCAACACATCTAATAAAGCTTTTCCATCGAGCGATGTTTCAATCTCTGCTGTCGCATTTAAAAAATCTGGCTGATCCAAAACACCTACCGGTCCCGTTTCGTAAACACCAGACACTGCCAACACATCAATTTGATCATGATCATTTAACATCACCAACGCTTGGCGCAATGTCTCCGCACGATCTCCCAAATTGGCACCGATGCCCAAATATGCCTTAATGATATTAGACACCGCGCCTTACCTCTACTTCAACCCCGTCAAATTGCGTGGGCACTGGCGGATTGGGTTTACGCACTCTGACAACCAATTGTGGTAAATTCAGAGCCGTTTGCAACACTTCAGCTATCCGGTCGGCGAGGGCCTCTACCAACCCGAAACGTTCTTGTGTCACCACTTGCTCAACCAGTTCACATACACGCGGATAATCTACAGGATCGGGGTGCGTGTTCATCCGGGACCACCCTCGAAAATCACCAAACACGTCCACGTCAACTTCAAATTGCTGCCCCAAAGTTGCTTCTTCATCAAGCAAACCATGATACCCATAAAAGGTCATATTTCGAATTCGTAACACGTCTTTTTGCATAGCGCCTAATATTTACAAAATGTAGACTTAAGTCAAGTAGTTTCCATTACTTGCAATATACAACACACAAGCGAGTTGCCCTTTTAGTCGTTGCGCGTCACAAACGGCAATACAACAACCTTAACTGCAATATCACCAACCTGCAAACATTGTCCAACATCGTGCATCCCACGCCGCACGATTGCCAATGCAATAACCCGATCTAATTGAGGCGAATACACACAGCTGGTAATACGTCCTACTGTGTTATTTTCGGCAACAATATCTGTATTCGGTTCTAAAATCTCATCGCCATCGACCTCGACACCAACCAAATAACGTCGCGGCTTGCCTCGAAAATGCATTTTAGCAATCACCTCTTGACCAATGTAACACCCCTTATCGA
>JABIFK010000076.1 GCA_018650745.1 Candidatus Latescibacterota bacterium
GGTGGGAGTGCCCGTGTTGGATAGGGTAAGCCCAAAGGGGGCACTTACATTTTGACCTGTGGCATGAATGGTGAGGGTGGTGGACTGTGGGTCGAGTTTAAAGATGGTTCCTGTGGTGATACCGAGCGTGTTTGGATCGGCATGGAGATCTGAAATGTAAATGTCGCCATTTTGATGAACGGCCAATCTGGTCGGCGTGTGTAGCTTGTTGCTTGAACTGATTGTTTGTGTAAGCCCTGTATTGGGATCGATTTTGAGTATCTTGGGTTTGGCGTTGGTGGGATAGATACCAGGATCTATGGCGATGATGTTGCCATTTGGGTCGAGTGCAATGTCTGTGAGCAAAGCGAAGGGTTCGGCGGTGGAGAGGTTGCCAAAGGCGATGGGTGTAAAGGTGCCTGCGTTGGGATCGAGTTTGTAAAGGACAGATTCTTTTTTTGTGCGGTAGTCTCCTATTTGGGTAAAAAAGATGGTGCCCGTTGGAGACACTGTTACACCATATGGGAAGGTGATTGAGGCATCTTGCAGGAGAGGTGTTACGGTGCCGGTTTGAGGGTTTATACTGAAAATACCGCTGCCGCTGTTTGCCACCTGAGTGACAATGATATTGCCATTGGGTGCTTGTGCAAGATCGAAGGGGTGTGTGAGCGTTTGTGTGAGTGTGGTGATGGTATTGGTTTGTGGATCGACTTGATAGATCGCACCGGTTTTGTCTATGGATGAAAGCGTTTGTTTGAAACCACCGATGCGTGTGTAACCATAATCGGCGACATAATAGGTGCCGTTGTTGGTTTGAAGTACATCTGTTGGGAGTAGGAATGGGTTTTGGGAGACTAAGTTTTGGATGGTGCCATTGGACAGTGATGATATGCTGGTCGCTGGTTTGGGAAAGATGCCTACTTCTTGAGGGCTTGCGGGATTGGAGAGATCGATGATGCGGATGCCGTCGTAAGAATTGCCGAGGTATACGTATTGATCTTTGGGATAAAGGTCGGTAAAAGATTCTCGAGTATCGGGTCTGTAGTGGGCAATACGCTCGGTGCTTTTGCGATAGGTTTCTTCAATGACTTGCTGAGGTACATAGTTTAAAGGCATTTGCTCCAGTTTGTTTTCGTGTTCTTCGTGAGCAAATGTATTGGGTACCAGAAAAAGTAAAGAGATGATGGTTATACATGCTGTTTTTAACATGGTGCGCTCTCTTTTTTGATGACCACTTGTTGGTAGAGATTGGGGATGGTGACTTTGTGGTCGCCTTGAATATAATAGCTTTCGCCGCCGTCGCGTACGGTGCGCACCAATATGGTTTTAAAGGGGCGATAATAATACCGAGCATCTGTTTTTGGTGCTTCTGTCTCTATATCGTCGCCTAAAGGAATGAGGTCAAAAACGGCTGTGGTAAATTTGGCAATGGTGTGGCCTTGTTGGTGGGCCACATTGCGGACCATGGAAAGGGCCTTGAGGTAAACTTCGGGGCCCATAATGGCGGTGCCAATGTTGAGCAAGACGCCGCCTTCGAGGTGGGAGACGGATTCGGTGAAGACCAGGAAATCGGTATAACTCGATGCGCCAATGGATGCGCCATCACAATTGGGATGTTCGTGTACGATGTCATAACCGAGGCTTACGTGTACAGTAATGGGAATGTTGAGGCGTACGGCGGCGGCAAAGACACTGATATGGGTATGGGGCAGATTGTTTTCGATAATGTTTTGGCCAACCGCTTCTCCTAAGCCGATGTTTTTATTGACGGCTTCTTGGGCAATGATGTTTAAATTGCCCGATTCTGTCCAGAGGCCAAACTCACCTGTGCGAATATAACGGGGCACACTTTCGGTTGTGGCACCCATGAGCGCGAGCTCATAGTCGTGAATGGCACAGGCGCCGTTTCCTGCGATGTGGGTAATGAAGCCACGTTCCATGAGGTCGATAAGATAAGGCGCGGCACCTGAGCGAATGACATGCGCACCGATCATGAGGATGACTGGGCGGTTATTTTTGCGAGCTTCAACGATGCGGTCGGTGACAGTATTGAGTTTGGGATTGTCAAAAGGCTGGATGGGGGTGTCTAAATTGGGAAATTGGTCGGTGGTGATGTCATGGTCACGCTCTGAGAGTGGACGAAGCTTGAGTTTGGAGCGGTCAAAAGTTGGATAGGGCATGTTTGGTCTCGGGAAAGGAGATGAAGCTGCGGATCGACGAATCAGCGCACAGGCGAAGCCTTAACGAGCGTAGCGAGTCATCAGCGAATCGAAGCTTGTAACGATTATGGGGGGTAGGGCGGGATTCGTTGATCCGTCTATTTGGCCTTTATCAGTCACATAAATGAGAAATGAGTGCTTCTTGCTCGGTGTAATGAGGTACAATGATATCGGCACCTACGCTGATGAGGCGTTCGCGCTTCCACAGATTGAGTTGTTCGCGGTTGACCTCGTCTGATGCCACGCCAATGGTGGTGCCGCCTACGGCTTTGACATTTTCGATTTCGACATATCCATCACCAAACCCGAGCAATTCGGCTCCGTTGATGGCGTGGGTTTTAAGAATGTTTTGAATGACTTGGGCTTTGGAGAAGCTTTGATACTGTTCTTGGGCACCAAATATGCGGTCTTCAAAATAAGGGGTGACACCCAAGAGCTCAGCTTCTTGACGCACAAACGCTTCATCGGTTCCACTGGCCAAATAGAGTACCAAACCGCGACTTTGGAGATTCTCGAGTAGATTGCGTGTGCCAATGACCATGAGGTCGTCTGCTGTAAGCGCGTCAGATTCGAGACCTTGAATGCGGTTTTTGATGTGGTTGTTGAGTAGCGTGTTGAATTGTTGTTTGTATTCGAGAGGTTCCTTGGCTTTGCCGCCCCGTTTTGCAATTTCCTCACACAGTTGAATCATTTGATAGATGGTTTGTTTGCCTGTGAGATGGTCAACGTAGTCTGCTACCAGTGTTTCTAATTCGGTATCTGTTTCGGCAGTTTTTGTTTCGGAAAGTATTTCGACCATCATGGGAATCATGATTTCTCGCCACCCTTGGCGAATGAGTGAGATGGTGCCATCAAAATCAAATACAACCGATCGGTATGCATTTTGTTTGAGTGTTGTGGATACTTGTTCAATTGTTTTGGGTAATTTTTTAAGCATGTTGTTCCGTTAGAAGAGGTTGTTGATACTCAAGCGATTAAGAGATCATCCTTATTTGTATCTGGTGACAGACAGCAAGGCGTGATAAATAACGGCGCGGTAGGCAAATGTCAAGAATTTTGGTAGGTTATAGGGTATAGCGTCTCCAAATCTGTTTGGAGAATTCCAATTCTCATATATATTGTATACGCTTGTTTTAGATTTTTTGAAGGCGTTGTGGAGACTGAATATCTATGGCTGAACGGGTGGTTGCTACCACTAAAAAGGACATGACGCGCCTGGTAGCTGTTGAAGATGGTCTAGAAACTCATTTTGAGTTGTTTACTCATGATGCATTGCAAATGGCAACATATTTTTCAGATTTGGCATTGCAATTGGCTCAAGCAGCATTGTCTGGTGTGACGGGACGCCACGCTGAAATTTTGGTGGGTGGTCTGGGATTGGGATTAACACTACGCCATATTTTAGCCCATGATGCGGTACAGTCGGTTTGTGTGGTGGAGTTAGAGCCTCGTGTTATTGATTGGAATCGTACCCATTTGGGCAATTCCGATTTGTTAGATGATCGGCGGGTTGAGTTGATTGTGGGTGATTTTTGCGACTATGTGCAAGGCACTCCGCGTAATTATCACGGTATTGCATTGCACATTGACGAAGGACCAGATCGGGTGTCGCGGTCTGAAAACCGTCGGGTTTACAGTTTACAGATGTTACAGGTTTTGCAATCGCGGTTGCGATTTGGGGGGGCATTGGCCATTCGTGCATCACAGCCTATCCCTTCTTATGAACGGGTACTTGGTAATCATTTTACAGATGTAGAATGTGTGCCTGTTAGCGATAAAAGTACAACAGGTGAAAATCGGATGTGTGTGGTCTATCAGGCACGTGCTTAACTATTCTCCTCCACTGGTGGCTGGGATTAGAAAGGAGCTGTGGGATGGGTAAAGACTCCCTCACAATTACAGATAACAGAACAGGTCAGACAATTGAGGTGCCAATTGAGTATGGCACGTACCCCAAATATGGTGCGGCAATACCTGCTGCAGCGTTGCGGGATCTTAAAGTAGATGATGAAGATTTTGGTATGATGACGTATGACCCGGGGTATGGCAATACGGCGTCTTGCAAGAGTTCGGTCACTTTTATTGATGGTGAGCGGGGTATTTTGAGGTATCGCGGGTATCCGATTGAGCAATTGGCTGAACATTGTGATTATTTGGAAGTCGCTTATTTGTTGCTCAATGGTGAATTGCCCACACAAAGCTCGCTTGATATTTGGGGTGCGAGTATTCGAGAGCATCAGATGTTGCATGAGAGTGTTAAAACATATTTAGACGGTTTTAACTATGACTCCCATACGATGGGTATGCTGGTGGGTGCATTGGGTGCATTGTCTACGTTTTATCCTGACGCACGTGATATTGCCGATGAAGAGGCCGTAGAATTACACACCTGCCGTTTGATTGGCAAAGTGGCCACGATTGCTGCATTTGGATATCGGCACAGCCGTGGATTGCCCTACATTTATCCTGATGCTGATTTGAGCTACACTGCCAATATGATGCAAATGTTATTTGGCAGCCCAGGCAAACCTTATAAACCAAACCCGACATTAGAGCGTGCTTTAGAGGTACTGTTCATTTTGCATGCCGATCATGAGCAAAACTGTAGTGCCAGTACGATGCGTGGTATTGGCAGTGGTCATGCCGATCCTTATTCGGCCATGGCGGGCGCTGCAGCTGCATTGTATGGTCCGTTGCATGGGGGTGCGAATGAAGCGGTTTTGAAGATGTTGACACGAATTGGGTCGGTGGATAACGTGCCGGGTTATATTGAGCAGGTTAAGAAAAAAGAAGTTTTGTTACAAGGATTTGGTCATCGTGTTTATAAGAGCTATGACCCGCGTGCAACCATTATCAAAAAGACAGCTTACGAAGTGTTTGAAATAACAGGCAAAAATCCTTTGATTGATATTGCGTTGGAATTGGAACGCATTGCGTTAGAAGACGATTATTTTGTGTCGCGCAATTTGTATCCGAATGTGGATTTCTACTCGGGTATTATTTATCAGGCGATGGGTTTGCCGGTGGATATGTATCCGGTGTTGTTTGCTATTCCGCGCACGTCGGGTTGGTTGGCCCAATGGCGTGAATTGTTGAGCGACAGTGAACAACGTATTGCTCGCCCACGTCAGGTGTATATGGGTGAAGATGAACGCGACGTGGCGTTGAGGGAAAATCGTTAGGAAATCTGTTTACAAATAAATTGAAGCGCAAGTTCCTGTGATGGGCTTGCGCTTTTTTGTGTTTGCGGCAGCACAAAACGGGATGGTTGTGATAAAAAAGTGATGAATTTGTGACCTTTGTGTGGTTGATTCTTAGGATGTAACACGATATACTCATATAGACCGTGTTATCGATCATTGACTTTAAGGAGTTTTGCATGGCATTTGTTCATATAAAAAAAGATTGGGCGTTGGAAGATCGTTTGGCAACGCCTGAAAATGTGTATATGAACCGGCGTTATTTTATGAAAGCGATGGGGCTTGCAGGTGCGGGTGCGTTGATTGGTGCATCTGCGGGGTGTGAGGCGGCGGAAAAATTAAAGGTTGAAATGCCTGAATCGATGCCGGGGTTGTATCCGGCCACACGCAATGCAAAGTATCCGGTGGATCGGCCTTTGACACCTGAGCATATTGCTGCACGGTACAATAACTTCTATGAGTTTACGACCGATAAGGGTCGTGTGCATCGGTTGACGGATAAATTTGTGATCAACCCTTGGCAAATTGAGATTGCGGGCGAGGTTGAAAACCCCGGGATATATGATTTGGATGATTTGTTGAAGAAGGTGACCTTGGAAGAGCGTGTGTATCGGTTTCGGTGTGTAGAAGCTTGGGCGATGACGGTGCCGTGGACGGGGTTTCCACTTAAGGCATTGATTGACCAAGTGCAACCCAAGTCTAAGGCCAAATATGTGCGCATGTTTACATTTAATCGACCTGAGCAGGCACCGGGTATGAAAAGCCAGTCGTGGTATCCGTGGCCTTACTTTGAAGGGTTGTCTATGGTTGAAGCGACGAATGAACTGACCTTGTTGGCAACGGGTATTTATGGGCACGTGATGCCCAAACAACACGGTGCGCCAATTCGTTTGGTGACGCCTTGGAAATATGGATATAAGAGCATTAAGTCGATTGTGAAAATTGAATTCATCAAGCGCAAACCGTCTACTTTTTGGAACAAATTGGCACCTGATGAGTATGATTTTTATGCCAATGTCAATCCCCAAGTACCACATCCGCGTTGGTCACAGGCGAGTGAGCGGTTGATCAGCACGGGGGAGCGTGTGCCGACTAAGATGTATAATGGGTATGGGGAGCAGGTTGGGCATTTGTATGGGTAAATGAAGTAAAAAGGCAAAAGTGAAAGGCAGGTCGTAGGTGTTGGAAGGGAGATAGAATTAAAAAGCGACTTTCTTTCTTGGCAAATAAGGTGGATTTGGGGTAGGTTGATTCATAGAGGTGGTGTCTTATTTGATTGATAGGTTCTATGAAAAGGATGGGTGTTATGGGTAAGGATCCGCAGGTTGCGTGTAAGCGGTTTGTCAATGGGTTGATTCGTCGTAATGCTGGGCAAAAGGAGTTCCATCAGACTGTACGTGAAGTGGCTGAGTCTGTGATGCCTTTTGTGTTGGATCATCCGGAATATCGCAAGGCGCAAATTTTGGAGCGTATGACGGAGCCCGATCGGGTTATTATTTTTCGGGTATGTTGGGAAGATGACCATGGGAATATTCGTACGAACAGAGGGTATCGTGTGCAGTTTAACAATGCGATTGGGCCTTATAAAGGCGGCCTACGGTTTCATAAGTCGGTGAATTTGAGTATTTTGAAATTTTTAGGATTTGAGCAGACATTTAAGAACAGTTTGACAACGTTGCCAATGGGTGGTGCAAAGGGCGGGTCGGATTTTAACCCCAAGGGGAAATCGGACCGGGAAGTGATGCGGTTTTGTCAGGCGTTTATGACAGAGTTGTTTCGGCATATTGGTGAAGATGTGGATGTGCCTGCGGGGGATATTGGTACGGGGGCACGTGAGATTAGCTATTTGTTTGGGCAATACAAACGTTTGAGCAATAAGTTTACGGGGGCGTTGACGGGGAAGGGGTTGGCTTTTGGGGGCAGTTTGATTCGCACGGAAGCCACGGGATATGGTTGTGTTTATTTTGTAAAAGAAATGTTGGCTAGGCGTGGGGATAGCTTGCGTGGGAAGGTGTGTAGCATTTCGGGGTCTGGCAATGTGGCGCAGTATGCGGCGGAGAAGGCCATTGAGTTGGGGGCGAAGGTGGTGACGTTGTCGGATTCGGCTGGATTTATTCATGACCCGGATGGGATTGATGAAGAAAAATTGGCTTTTGTATTGGATTTGAAGAATGTGAAGCGGGGACGTATTTCGGCGTATGCGGAGAAATATGGTTGTGAATATGTAGAAGGCCAACGGCCGTGGTTGGTGCCTGTGGATGTTGCACTGCCTTGTGCGACACAGAATGAATTGAATCAGGAAGATGCCCAGGTACTTGTTGACAATGGGGTTTGTGTGGTGGCTGAAGGGGCCAATATGCCGACCACATATAAAGCGATGCAGGTGTTTATTGACAATAAGGTGTTGCATGCGCCCAGCAAAGCAGCCAATGCGGGTGGTGTGGCGGTGTCGGGGTTGGAGCAGACGCAAAATGCGATGCGGTTGACATGGTCGGAGGATGAGGTGGATACGCGGTTGCAGGAGATTATGAAGAAGATTCATGGGCAGTGTGTGCATTATGGTAAGGATGGAGATCAGGTGGATTATGTGAAGGGCGCCAACTTGGCGGGGTTTGTGAAGGTGGCAGATGCGATGTTGGCGTATGGGGTATTATGAGATTGGTGGGAGCGTCTTACAGGTTGGTGGTTCCGAAAAACAACAAAAGCCCGATTACATGTGCAATCGGGCTTTTGTTGTCATGTGTACTTGTTGAATCTACCACAGTGAGCGGGCAACGGGTGTGATGACTGCTCCTTAGTGAAGGTGCGATAAGACGAATTTTATGTCCTGCAATAGATATGGGTCGTGGAAAGTCGGTCCTTTCTTGGGATGTGTCTTTGTGTGTTGACGGTGGGGTTGAGGTGCGCTATGTTTGATTTGCTGATTCTATGGTCACTTTTGGCCGGGTGACGGGTTAATGGTTTGATTTTATATTTGTATTATATAGTAATAAGTCTAAGAAAAGGCCTTGAATTAAGGTGTTAATTTACAATTTTAATATTTTACTGACGTCAACAGTTTTAATACTTGATTTTTGCTTTCATCCGACCTTGTTGCACCCGACTACTTTCTTTCACATGTAGGGGAAGAATAATCGGTGATTTTGGGTGCTTTAGGGGTGTTTGACTGGCATAGGTTTTTGGAAGGGACAGCGTATGTTTGGATTTTTGGGACGGTATACACATTGGTTGCACGGGCGGTGGCCTGCGGGCACGGTGGAGACATTGCCGGAGGTGAATGAAGATGGGTCTACGGCGGTGTCGGGTTTGTACGTGGCGGGTGATTTGACGGGGATTCCGTTGTTGAAGTTTTCGTCGGACACGGGGGCACGGGCGGTTCAGACGATTGCGGATGAGGCAGGGTTTGGAAGCCGGGCACAGCGAGACGGGGTGTGTGATTTGGCGATTGTGGGGGGTGGGGTGGCGGGAATGGCGGCGGCGATTGAGGCGCAGAAGTTGGGATTGGATTTTAAGCTTTTGGAGGCCTCTGAGCGGTTTTCAACGGTGGTAAATTTTCCGAAGGGGAAACCGATTTATACGTATCCGACGGAAATGGTTCCGGCTGGAGATTTGCAGTTTCCGGACACGGCGGATGTGAAGGAGCGGTTGTTGGAGGAGTTGGAAGCACGAA
>JABIFK010000075.1 GCA_018650745.1 Candidatus Latescibacterota bacterium
GTACTGCATCCCCCCGGCAAGTTGGCAAGTCGCCAACCTCAACTTGCGCGCCAGTCTCTTTCACCTGAAATTCCATCGATTTTTTAATTTCATTGACCATCTGATCCATATCTATCAGCTCCATGTTCAGTGAAGCGCGCCCCAATCGAGAAAGTTGAAGAAGGCCTTTGAGCAAGCGATCCATTTTTTCGGTTCCCGCAAGAATATAGCTGAGTGCTTCAGGGATGTCTTGCCCCAACAACGAATCAAGGTCTTCCTTTTTTTCATCTGGCAATTGCTCTTTGTCAAGGACCTCTTTCAGCGTATCGCACGTGAGCCTTAACTCATTGCTAAATCCCTGAATGTTTACAAGCGGTGATCGTAAGTCATGGGATGTAACATGCACAATATCCTCTAACTCTGTGTTTTTGGCTTGCAAAGCCTTATTCGAGAATTCAAGTTCGTCCTTCGTTCTGTTAATCTCAGTCAAATCGTGCACAATGCCCGTAAACAATTTACGACCATCTATATCTATTTCACTAATGGCCAATTCCATAGAAAATGTTGTGCCGTCTTTTCGTTTGCCCACAACCTCGCGTCCAATGCCAATGATTTTTCTTTCACCTGTATTTTTGTAGTTTTCCAAATAACCATCGTGTTCGCTGTGATAAGGCTCGGGCATTAGAATTTTGACATTCTGCCCAAGAACCTCTTGTGCAGAATAGCCAAAAGTGGCCTCGACAGCTCGGTTGACAAAGTCAATCGTTCCTTTCTCATCTATTGTGATAATCGGATCAACCGCCGTCTCAACAATGGCTTCTATACGTGATTGTGAAGCATTTACTTCCTCTTCTGCCAACTGCCGATGGCCGACCTCTCTCGCCAACGCCTCACTGGCACGTCGCGTCGTTTCAAAACTTTCTTCTGCTTGCCGAAAAAGATGAAACATATTGATAACAAGCCCCACCAATACAAAAATATAGCTCAATTTCTTAACCAGGTGAGCCATGTCAAATACCATGTCAAACAAGTGTTCAGATACAGACATATACATGGCTTGGCCCATAAAGCCCGCAATAAGAGACAATACCAACCAATGATCAAACGCATCCTGACGCCAATCCCCCTTTTTTAAATAGCCAATCAAAGCAAAAAGAAAAAAGAAAGCGGGCACCAACTCCTCTGGTCGACGCAAAAAACTCGCCCCAAAATACCCCGTTGGCAGTGGCACAAACGCAAAAAACAGAAAACTCGCCAACGTCAACCCACCAGCCAACAAATAAACGCCTCTCTCGCCAATCCGGCCCCGATCTCCATACTTACTTTCTCTTTTCCAAACCAGCAAGCTCAAGCATAAAAACAGAGACAAAAACAAACGTGACGCAATCCAACTCCAAGGAATCAGTGACGGCGGTGACGACGGGTAACTGGCTGCAAAATTTGAGGACGTCACCAACGCATGATACCCATCCAACATACCCGTGCCTAAGAATGCAGTTCCAATAAACAGAAACACACTCGTCTTTTTGGTATAAAACCTTACAATGGCCATAAGGCCAACAAACAGAGCCAACAGAGTCGCAACAGCCTCCATAACAGTATGCAGCTGCGTGCTCCCCAACCACACAGAGTTTCTAATGAATAAATACCCTAAAAAAAGAGCAAGGGCAAATCCAAGATATGTCAATACGCGCCTATTTTGCATAACAAAATTCCTCTGACGGCTTCCTACTCATTTTCATTTTTCGAGACATACACGAGATATCGCGTTGGACCAAGAAAGTCTTTGAGCCTCTCAATTCACAACAGCACATAAAAAGATGACATATCTTACGACAATACAACCCTAAACCTAAAGATAGTGATTTACATAAAAAAAAGAACAAAAATCACCCAGTCGACATCAATTGCCCTACAGGCGCAAACAAACAGACTTTACATCCAGCCCATATCACGACATATTCACACACACCTCAAACACAAGAGTGCCTAAGGTATTGAGTTCTACAACACGAACGACAACCAATAAAGGTTATGATATGTACTCAACTCAAGATATACAGCTGACCAACGGTACGTCCGAAGCAGTTGGAATGGATGCAACCCAATTGGATCAAGCTGCCAACCTACTCCAATCTGAAATTGACAAGCAGCGCATCACATCGGCAGCCTTACTCGTTGCAAGAAGTGGCACCATCGTAAAACATGAAGGTTTCGGCCAACTGTCCCCGGCACCAGAATCACCGCATGTCCAACCCGACAGCATTTTCCTCTTGGCATCCATCACCAAACCCGTAACGGGCTGTGCGCTCATGTTACTGGTTGAACGCGGACAGGTTTCTCTGAACGACCCAGTGTCGCTATATATTCCAGAGTTCAAAGGTGCAGACCGAGATAAAATACGTGTTCGCCATCTGCTTTCGCATACATCGGGTCTGCCAGACATGCTGCCCGAAAATACAGAACTCAGACGCGCCAACGTCCCCCTGTCGGCGTTTGTACAAGGTGCTTGCCAGACTCCGCTTTTATACACACCCAACACCGACTTTTCCTATCAGAGCAAAGGCCTTTTATTGGCTGCCGAAATCGTCGAGAGAGTTACCAGTCAACGGCTCAGAGACTTTGAGAAAAAGGAAATTTTCGATCCATTGGGCATGCACAACAGTGCTTTGGGAATGGGCGCATTTTCACTTGAAGAAACCGTTTGGTGCGGCACGTCTATGGAACAAACCGAAGACGAAAAACGCTTTGGAGCCAACAGCCTTTATTGGCGTGACATGGGCCATCCTTGGGGTGGCATGCACAGCACAACCACAGACTTGGCAATCTTGCTTCAAACAATGCTCAATGGCGGTACTTACAATTCTGATCAGGTGTTTAGCCCAGCAACCGTTCAAACCATGATCACCAATCAGAACCCATTTCTCAATGCACCTTGGGGCCTGGGTTGGGGCCTCGCAAATTCGCTCGTATGGAACGACTTCGGTGAAATTGTGTCTCCAACAACATTTGGTCACACAGGTGCCACAGGCACAGTTGCTTGGGCAGACCCAACACGCCAACTCCTTTGCGTGATTTTGACAAATAACCGAGTTGACAATGGCAGTCTCTTAAGACGCGTCTCAAATCGCGTTTGCGCCGCAGTTAAAGCCTGAGCATCTATGCCTACATTCAAAAAAGGATGCGAAACCGGCAAGGGTTCTACATCGTATACATCCAGCCCAGCACCGGCAATTTCACCTTTTCCCAGTGCATCAATCAATGCGCTTTCATTCACAATTGGCCCACGCGATGTGTTGATTAGGAACGCAGTCTTTTTCATCAGCTTCAATTCTTTCTCTGTGACCCATCCGCTGCTCATATCGGTTAGCGGCACGTGAATAGACAACACATCCGACCGTGCAAACAGAGCATCCCACGACACATACTCTACCCCGCTTCGTGCGGCTCGAGTGGCATCAAGTGTTGGCCCCCACGCGATAATATCCATATCAAAAACCTTTCCAAAGGTTGCCACAATAGATCCAATGCGCCCCAATCCCAAAACCCCTAAAGTCTTCCCACCAAGCCCCTCAGACACCCGCGTCTGCCAATGTCCTTCCCGTAGCTTTCGATCTTCCCACGCAATATTTCGGGTTAAAGCAAGCACCAATCCCCACGTCAATTCAGCAGTTGAA
>JABIFK010000083.1 GCA_018650745.1 Candidatus Latescibacterota bacterium
ACGGTGATTTATTGTTTGGGATGTTATTATGTCATTGTTGGGCAGATGACCTATGGCGAGGTGGCCGCATTTAGTGCATTTGTATTTCGTGTATTGTCTCCGGCAGTAAGGTTTACCGAGGTATCTAATCTGTTGGAGCAGACGTCCATTTCTGTAGAGCGAATTTTCGAAGTTTTAGATACCGAACCCGAGATTGTTGAGCGCCCCAATGCACAGGCTTTGGCAAAGGTGCAAGGGCATGTACATTTTCGCAATGTTCATTTTTCATATGTGCCCGGTGAACCCGTTTTACAAGGGGTTGATTTGGAAGTCCCTGCAGGCAGCACCGTGGCTTTGGTGGGGCATACTGGATGTGGTAAGACGACGCTGACAAGTTTGTTGATGCGGTTTTATGATGTAACAGAAGGTGCGATTGAGGTGGATGGTGTGGACATACGTGATGTGACGTTGCGCTCGTTGCGACGAAACATTGGTGCGGTGTTGCAGGAGTCGATTTTGTTTCACACGTCTATTTATGAAAATCTGAAATATGGCGATCGACAGGCCAAGCCAATGCAAGTGATCGAAGCCGCACGTGCGGCAGAAGTAAATGATTTTGTCTTGGACCAAGAAGATGGCTACGACACTGTTGTGGGCGAAGGAGGCATTGTGCTTTCTGTGGGCGAAAAACAACGCCTAGCCATTGCCCGAGCCATTTTGACCCAACCTGGCATTATGATATTAGATGAGGCCACGTCGTCACTCGACTCACGGTCTGAAGCATTGATTCAAAAGGCGCTAACCCGCGTGATGCAAGGCCGCACCTCTTTTATTATTGCACACCGATTGGCCACTATTGTGAATGCCGATATGATTGTGGTGATGGATAAGGGAAAAATCAAAGAAGTGGGTTCTCACGAAGAATTGCTGGCGTTGCCCAATGGTGATTACCGGCAACTTTACGAAGAACAATTTGCTGCCCAGTTAGAAACGGTTTAGATATAAATGCGATTGGTTTTTTAGTCCCAAGAACTTTGTAACAATAGCACTGGAATTTATTTCGTTGCGGCTTAAATTCGACGCTTGAATTAATTTCCCCATCTCTATTATTCCATCGAGGTGTCGGTTGCCTTGGTAAGAGATCGCCCGTTTATCTTTTGAGTTTGTATTGCTTTCCTATTTAGTCGATTTGTAATTGAGGTTTTTATGGAACAATTTTTACGTTTGGCAAGAGGATACTTTAAACCGCATCGGGGAAAATTGGTGTTGGTGCTGGTGGCGGCATTAATTGCGTCGTTGTCGTCTTTTACCTTTAGTTATCTGAGCAAGGTCATGGTGGATGATGTCTTGCGTGTGGGGGTGGTTTCGGAGATTGAAGAACCCGTATCTGAAGGTCAGGCTGGGCATAAGGAAGAGACCGATACCAAATCTGAAAAGCAAGAGGAAACGCCTGTTTCTGTTCCCCCCCAAAGTCAGTCCGTGCAATTGCTTATTTGGGTTTCTGCGGCATATATTGGGCTTCGTATACTGCTTGCGGGTGTGCAGTGGGGGTATACATATGGCATAGCCCGTATTGGTCAAGAGGTTGTGTTTCGCATTCGACAGGATTTATACAACAAACTTCAGCAGTTGCAGGTTTCTTATTTTGACCGGCATCAAACAGGCAAGATAATGGCCCGTGTGATGGACGATGTTAATGCTGTAGAGTCGAGCATTTCTTCGGTCTTTATTCGTATGATTACTGATGTGGCAACGTTGTTGATTGGTACGGCCATATTGTTTTCTATCAATGTGAAGTTGGCACTTATCGCAATGGTGACTTTGCCTGGCTATGTGGTCGTGTACCAATTTTTCGTGAGGCGCATTCGCTTGACCAATCGCATGATTCGTGAGACCAATGCGTCAGTGTATGGTACGATTGGTGATGGTGTGAATGGGGTTCGGGTCATGAAGGCATTTGCGCGTGAATTACGCGAGTTGCGGCGATTTTTTTCTGGCATTGCAGATTTTTTTAGGTTGCAGATGCGCAATTCGATTTTGAATACGTCATTGAGTGTGTTATGCGGATTAATCAGTGGTGTGGGGACGACTGCGGTGGTTTATTTGGGTATTTTGTTCATTCGTGATGGCCAGATGACATTGGGTGAATTTTTATATTTTCATGGGGCGGTCGGTTTTCTATTTGGCCCTGTAGTATCTTTGTCTAATATGAATATTATGGTCCAGTGGGTTATGACCGCACTACATCGTATTTTTGAAGTCTTGGATGAAGACATCACAATTGAAGATGCTCCCAATGCCGTGCATTTTGATGAGTTGCACGGTGAAGTGACGTTTCACAATGTTTCTTTGAAATATGATCCCGACAAAGAGCGTGCTGCACTACATCGTGTGAATTTTGGTGTGTTGCCGGGGCAAATGGTGTGTGTGGTTGGTGCTTCTGGTGCGGGTAAGACGAGTTTGGTAAACCTGTTGTTGCGGTTGTATAGCCCATCGGGCGGACGCATTACCATAGATGGAGAAGATATCCAAGACTTGGCGTTGTCATCATTGAGAAAACATATTCGGATGGTCCCCCAAGAACCTATGTTGTTTTCTGGCACATTGGCCGAGAATATTCGATATGGTAACCCACATGCGTCCCCCAACGAGGTCGTTGCCGCGTCTAAAGCAGCTGAGTTGCATGATTTTGTAATGGATCAGCCAGCAAAGTATGAGACACGCATTGGAGAGGGAGGCGTGTCGCTTTCTGGAGGGCAGAAACAGCGTATGGCTTTGGCAATGACACTTTTAACCAACCCAAGCGTTTTAATATTAGACGACAGCACTTCGGCACTTGATGCCAAAACGGAAGCGCGTATTTATCGCACATTAGATCGTATTATGGAAACGCGCACGGCTTTTGTTATTACGCACAAGTTGGCTATGGCACGCAAGGCAGATTTTGTGTTGGTTTTGGAAAAAGGACATTTGGTAGAGTGGGGGACGCACGACCGTTTGGTTGCACAGCAGGGCATGTATTACGATTTGTTTGAGACACAATTAACCGACCGTGAAAAAAAGACAGATCAGGTATCAACGGAAGAACTCGTTACTGTATAAAAAGGAGAAGGCCTATGAAATATGTGATTACTGTGGTCATTGGATTGTTGTTGTGTACTCGCGCAGTTGTAGCTGGTGACGATGAGATGGTGCCAACGATTGAGGTGAGTGCGTCTGCTTCGTTTGCGAAAGCACCCGATTTGGCTGTGATTCAATTGTCCGTAGAAACGTTTGCTAAGACGGCACTTGAAGCCACACAGGAAAATGCGAGGAAGATGGGGCAGATGAGCAAACAATTAAAAAAACAAGGTCTTGCACCTGCTCAAATTCGCACAACACACTTTCAAGTGGATCCACAATACGATTATAAGGATGGGCGGCAGAAAGATCCTCGGCCCATTGGATACAAGGTTCACAATACGGTTGAGGTAGATATTTTAGATATTAAGAAGGTGGGACAGGTGATTGATGGAGCGATTGATGCAGGTGCCAACCGTATTATGGGGTTGGCATTTAAGGTGCGTGATTCTGAAGGGGCATATCAAATGGCATTAACAAATGCCATGAAAAGTGCAAAAAAACAAGCCGAAGCTATTGCGGCTGGAGCGGGTGTTAAATTGGGTAATTTACTTTGGGTGAGTACGTCTGGAC
>JABIFK010000074.1 GCA_018650745.1 Candidatus Latescibacterota bacterium
CGTGAAGGTACCAAATTTGGCCCTACTGATATTTTTGCACAAGCTGCCATCTTAGACTTATATGATCCCGATCGTACGGATGTTCCTGTTTTTAACGGTCAGGTCAGCACGTGGACAAGATTTCGTGGAATATTGGCAACAGAGCTTGCCAAATTGGATTTGGATCAAGGCGCGGGTTTGCGCTTGCTGACCGAAACAGTAACATCGCCTACATTGGCGGCCCAAATTCAAGACCTATTGAAAAAGTATCCCAAAGCAAAGTGGCATCAATATGAGCCCAATGGTCGTGACAATGTTCGCGATGGTTCACGCTTGGCTTTTGGTGAAGTGGTTGAAACTCAATATGATTTTAGCAAAGCCAAACGCATTCTGTCTTTAGATAGTGACTTTACTGCGGTTGGGCCTGCTAGTGTACGCTACGCTGGGCAGTTTGCTGCAGGGCGTCTGGTTGAAGATGGTAAAAAGAATGAAATGAATCGTCTTTATGTCGTGGAATCTGTGCCATCAAATACGGGTGCCGTGGCTGATCATCGTTTACCAGTCAAAGGCAGCCAGATTGACGGTGTGATTCGTGCAATTGCTCAAGCATTGGGTATTCAAGCTGGCGGCGGTAATGCATATGGTCACGATACGTGGGTAAATGCACTGGTTAAAGATTTGAAGGCCCACCAAGGTGAAAGTTTGGTTGTTGTTGGCGATCATCAAAGTCCTGCCGTTCATGCACTGGCACATGCCATTAATCACACATTGGGCAATGTTGGCAAAACGGTGATGCACACCGCTCCCGTTGAAGCCAATCCTGTAAATCATCAAACTTCTTTGAATGACTTGGCATCAGATATGTCGGGTGGTTCTGTTTCATTGCTGGTGATGTTGGGTGGCAACCCCGTTTACAATACATCTTCTGATATTAATTTTGAAGCTTTGTTGAAAAAAGTGCCGATGACCATTCATTTGGGGCAGGCACAAAATGAGACCTCTCAGTTGTGTAACTGGCATTTGCCCGAATCTCATGCCTTAGAAGCTTGGAGTGATGCGCGGGCTTTTGATGGTACTGTTTCGATTGTGCAGCCTTTGATTGAACCGCTTTACAGCGGTCAATCTGCACACGAATTATTGGCGGCGGCTTTGGGCGATGGGCGACAAGGGTATGCTCTGGTCAAAGAATATTGGGAAGCCAAACGAGGTGGTGCCACTTTTGAAAATGATTGGCAGACATGGTTGCACGATGGGATGATACCTCAGACAGCTCTTGCTGCCAAATCCGTGCGATTAAAAGGCAATTATGGTTCACCTGTTTCAGTCTCTGAAGGTTTGGAAGTCGCATTTCGATTGGATCCGACTATTGGTGATGGACGGTATGCCAATAACGGTTGGTTACAAGAATTGCCAAAACCAAATACGCGCCTTACTTGGGACAATGCAGCTTTGCTTGCACCTGCTACAGCCGAAAAGATGGGTGTAGAAGACAATGATGTTATTACTGTTCAGGTTGATGATCGGTCAATTGCTTTGCCCGTTTGGCGCATGCCAGGTTTGCCTGCAGATACGGTTACTGTGCACTTAGGGTATGGGCGCAAAGTTGTTGGACGTGTGGGCAATGATGTGGGTGTTGATGCTTATGCGTTGCAAACATCTCAGGCACTTTGGCAAGCTTCTGCTTCTGCATCGAAAACAGGGCAAACATATAAGTTGGCAGGCACCCAAGACCATTGGTATATGGAAGGTCGAAACTTGGTGCGATCTGGCACGTTAGCAGATTATGAGCATCATCCTCATATGATTCACGAAATGGGGCACGAACCTGGTCCTGAAGCCAATTTCTTTAATGGAATTCATACGAGTGATGAAGGCAATGCTTGGGGAATGACTATTGATTTGAATGCTTGCAATGGTTGTAATGCTTGCACGGTGGCTTGTCAATCGGAGAACAATATTCCGGTTGTGGGCAAAGAGCAGGTCTTGAATGGCCGCGAAATGCACTGGATTCGTATTGATCGTTATTTTAGGGGTAGTTTGGAAAACCCTGAGTTGTTTAATCAACCTGTGCCTTGTATGCAGTGTGAAAATGCACCTTGTGAACTTGTTTGCCCGGTCGGTGCGACCACACACAGTAAAGAAGGTTTAAACGATATGGCATATAATCGTTGTGTAGGCACGCGATACTGTTCAAACAACTGCCCTTACAAAGTGCGTCGTTTTAACTTTTTACACTACTCAGATGATCATACTGAAAGTTTAAAGTTGGGGCGTAACCCCAATGTGACTGTGCGTGGACGCGGTGTGATGGAAAAATGCACGTATTGTACGCAACGCATTAGTGCTGCACGCATTGATGCTAAGGTTGGTGGCAAAGACTTGGTGGATGGTGATATTACAACAGCCTGTCAAGGTGTATGCCCAACCAACGCGATTACGTTTGGTGATATTAATGATCCAAATAGCAGCGTATCAAAGCTTAAAAAACAAAATCGGAATTATGGTATTTTAACGGAGTTGAACACCCGGCCACGTACAACGTATTTGGCTAGGTTGACCAACCCGAATCCGGAGATTGTACAGCATGGCTAGTACTGCGCCCGAAAAAGAAGATCCAACAGCGCCAGCACCAGTGCTTGGGCCAGGGCAAACGTATACAACCGTTACCCAAAAGATCAGTTCAATTATTACCAGTCGAACACCTTTGGGATGGATCATTGGTGTTGCATTGGCTTTGGGTCTCATGCAATGTTTTGCGCTGGGTGTTACTTGGTTGCTCATCAAAGGTGTTGGTGTTTGGGGGTTAAATGTTCCTGTTGGGTGGGGATGGGCCATCATCAACTTTGTGTGGTGGATTGGTATTGGCCACGCTGGTACGTTGATCTCTGCTATTTTGTTATTGATGCGTCAAAATTGGCGTAACTCTATCAATCGATTTGCGGAAGCAATGACTATTTTTGCTGTGATCTGCGCTATGCAATTTCCGCTGTTGCATACTGGGCGCCCTTGGATTGCTGCATATTGGTTGTTGCCCTATCCAAATTCGATGGGTGTTTGGCCACAATTTCGTAGCCCGTTGATTTGGGATGTGTTTGCGGTGAGTACATACTTTACAGTTTCTTTGATCTTTTGGTATATCGGTCTTATACCTGACTTTGCAACATTGCGTGATAAAGCCAAACAAAAAGTTTCACGTGTCATTTATGGCATTTTGTCGATGGGGTGGCGGGGTTCTGCCAAACATTGGCATAACTATGAGATGACTTCATTGCTCTTGGCTGGTATTTCTACGCCGCTGGTGCTTTCTGTGCATTCCATCGTGAGTTTTGATTTCTCCGTGGGTTTGGTGCCGGGGTGGCACGCAACAATCTTCCCGCCTTATTTTGTGGCGGGAGCCGTGTTTGCTGGGTTTGCAATGGTGTTGACATTGGCTTTGCCTCTTCGCGCAGTTTATGGGTTGCATGATTTTATTACAGATCGACATTTAAATAATATGTCGAAGGTGATGTTGGCTACAGGTTTGATTGTGGCCTATGGGTATGGGATGGAACAGTTTTACGCTTGGTACAGTGCCAGTACCTACGAAGGTTATATGATGCAAAACCGTACGTGGGGTCCTTATTCTTTTGAATATTGGATGTTGATTTTGTGTAATGTCGCAGTGCCGCAATTGTTGTGGATTAAATGGGTGCGTTTGAATCCCATTATGTTGTTCATTGTTTCAATGTTTATCAATGTGGGCATGTGGCTTGAGCGTTTCATTATTGTGGTGACCAGTTTGCACCGTGATTATATGCCGTCGTCTTGGGATATGTATCGCTCTACACCTTGGGACTGGCTGTTATATATTGGCACCATTGGTATTTTCTTATTGGGTATGTTGCTGTTCATTCGTGTGATGCCCGTAATTAATATTGTTGAAATTCGTTTGTTGGTGCCTCGTAAAGGGCACGACAAAAAACCTGATCACGATGCTTCTGCTGACGCATCTGCAGATTAATTAGGTTATGATGATGGCTGAAAATAGCATTTATGGTTTAATGGCTGAATACGACAATCCAGACGATTTGCTGCATGCCGCACAAGGTGCTTATGCAGCTGGGTATCGAAATATGGATGCGTTTTCTCCTCTGCCCATTCACGATTTGTCAGAGTCTTTGGGCTACGAGAAACATCGCGTACCGTTTTGGGTATTGTTCGGTGGTATGGTAGGTGCCTGCACTGGTTTTGGATTACAATATTGGGTGTCGGTTATAGATTACCCATTAAACATTGCTGGTCGGCCTTTTTTGAGTTGGCCTATGTTCATTCCTGTAACTTTTGAAATGGGCATTTTGTTTGCGGCATTTGGTGCATTTTTGAGTATGTTAATTTTAAATGGTTTGCCTCAGCCTTATCATCCAGTGTTTAACGTTGATGCTTTTGAAAGTGCTTCGAGTGATGGTTTTTTCTTATGTATTGAGGCCGAAGATCCCAAATTTGAGCTTTCCGAAACGCGCAACTTCCTTGAGGGGTTGCATGCAACAAAGGTGGTTGAAGTTGAATCTTAAAGTCAGCTTTCAGCTTTCGGTTTTTCTCTTGACGTGCCTGATGGTGATTGGTTGTCAGGGAACAACCGATATTGAACGATTGCGTCAAGAAATGTATAACCAATCGAAGTATGAACCACTCGAAAAGAGTGATTTTTTTGCCGATGGTCGTGCGTCTCGTCCTTGGATTAAAGGCACTGTAGCACGTGGCCAATTGCGAACGGATGCACATTTATATACGGGCAAAGTGAACGGTGAATTTGCAGAGACGTTTCCATTTGAAATTACGGCCGATGTTCTCAATCGAGGACAAGAGCGATATGATATTTTTTGTTCACCCTGTCATGGGTATGTAGGTGATGGGCGTGGTATGGTGGTTCGGCGCGGTTTAAGGCAGCCACCGTCATATCATATTGATCGGTTGCGTGCTGAAACGCCCGGATACTATTTTGATGTGATGACCAGCGGGTTTGGAATTATGTATAGTTATGCATCTCGTATCAAACCCGAAGATCGATGGGCCATTGCTGCCTATATTCGCGCCTTGCAAGTCAGTCAAGGAGCAACCTTAGAAGATGTGCCGGCTGCAGAGCGTCGGCGACTTGAAAACCAGTAGGGAACTTGTATGGCTACGGAATCATTTGATCATCCATTTTTAAATAAGATTAGAACATTAGGGCTTCTGTTTGGTGCGCTCTTTCTTGTGTTGACAGTGATTGGCGCTATTTCTAACCCGCAACAGTTCTACCAGTCTTATATTATTGGATATGTTTACTGGCTATGTATCAGTTTGGGATGTTTGAGTTTGTTGATGCTGCACCATTTAATAAGCGGCCGATGGGGTTTTGTGATTCGGCGCTTGTTAGAATCGGGTGCTCGCACATTGCCATTGATGGTTATTTTATTTATCCCCATTATTTTTGGGATGCATAATTTATATGAGTGGACGCATGCTGATGTGGTGGCAAACGATCCCATTTTGAAATTCAAAAGCCCTTATTTAAATGAGACGGGTTTTATATCTCGTGCAGTGTTTTATTTTGTGCTTTGGATTGGCATGACTTGGCTGTTGACAAAATGGTCGCGCACACAAGATGAAACGGGTGAACCGGGTCTAAAGAGTAAGATGATCAATCTGAGTGGTCCCGGTATTCCGGTACTTATTTTATCGGTGACTTTTGCCTCAACTGATTGGGTCATGTCTTTAGAGCCGCATTGGTTTTCGACTATTTTTGGTTTCATTTTTGTGGTGGGTCAAGCTTTGGCTGCTATGGCAATGTGCATTATTTGGGTGGTTAACCTTTCAGATGCCGATGCTTTTAGTGAAATTGAAGCTTCAAAGTATTTAAGTGACTTGGGTACTTTGATGTTTGCCTTTACGGTTTTGTGGTCTTATGTCAGCTTTTCTCAGTTCCTCATTATTTGGTCTGCTAACCTTGCAGAAGAAGCTCCTTGGTATATCAAGCGTGGGCAAGGTGGTTGGGATATAATGGCTGTGGCTTTGATACTGTTCCATTTTGCATTGCCCTTTTTCTTACTTTTGCAACGTGCAATTAAACGCCGTGCGGCTTTGTTGCTTGCTATTGCCGTGCTTATGTTGGTTATGAGATATGTGGACCTGTATTGGTATATTGCACCATCTTTCTCACATGGCGGCCCCGTCGGATTTCATCCACACTTCTTAGATTTGACAATACCATTAAGTATCGGTGGGTTCTGGTTGGCATATTTTGCAATGCAACTCAAAGGTGCGGCACTGGTGCCTTTACACGATCCACGCATGGCAGAAACTTTTGCAGGAGAGGGTCATTAAGATGTCAGAACATCACGATGCCCAAGAAAAGGGATATGAAACCTATGCGCTTCGAATTGGTCCTGTATTGATTGCGACGGGAGCGATTTTGGCCATTGCCGCTTTATCTTTTGTTTTAATGTGGGTAATGTTTCATGGTTTAGAAAAAGCCAGTATGTATTTGGCAGATGATCCTGCTCCAATGGTGGCACAACAAAAACCATATGATGGTTTATTAATCCAAGTTGATCCGCCCGCAGAGCTGAAACGGGTGCGTTTTGAAACGCAGGCCACACTGTCTGCTTATGGATGGGTTGATAAAGACGCCCAGGTTGTGCATTTACCCATTGAAGCTGCTAAGGCTCTTGCTTTAAAGCGTGGGTTTCCGATTCGGAAGTGATTTATGCGTATTTTATTTGTTTTTGTTTGTCTGTTGGTGTTTTGCAGCAACAGCGAAGGTCAGTATGGCCAGAGTACGCCACCAATAAGCATACCAAATCCGACTGTATTAGATTCGGTTGGGATCGATCAAAAGATGGGGGATACGATCCCGTTGGAGTCGAAGTTTCAAGATGAATCTGGGCGAACGATTCGATTGGGTTCATTCTTTGCAGACAAACCTGTGATTTTAGTACCGGCATATTACGAATGCCCTATGTTGTGCACGCAGGTTCTCAATGGGTTGCTCATTGGGATGCGCCCTCTTTCATTAACTGCTGGTGTTGATTTTGAAGTGGTTGTTTTTAGTATCGATCCTGGTGAAGATGCGCCTTTGGCAGCAGCAAAAAAGACAGTTTATACAGAAGGTTATGGGCGCGATAACGGCAATTTGCATTTTTTAACCAGTGACTTTCAAAGCATAAAAGCACTGACGGATGCGATTGGTTATCATTTTGCACACGATCCCGAAACCGATGAATATATACACGCCAGTGGCATTATGGTCGTTACGCCAAGAGGTAAATTGGCACGATATCTTTTCGGTGTTGAGTTTGCACCACGAGATCTCAAACTGGGGTTGGTTGAAGCATCAGAAGAGAAGATCGGTACTCCGATAGATACGATCCTGTTATATTGTTTTCAGTATAATCCTCTGACAGGTAAATATTCACTTGCAATCTATCGTTTGGTGCGTATTGCTGGTGCGTTGACAGTTCTTGGCATTATTGCAATGATCGTCATACTTTCCCGTAAGCATAAACAAAGTATCTTGCAGCATAGTGCTTAATTCGTTTTTGGTTGTTGGGTTTTCCTGACATATTTCTTTTACCCTTAATCCGCTGAGTTGGCGAATGTGGACTGACTTTCCTCTTTTTCCTGAACAGGCTTCGAGTTTTGCTCTCAAGGTAGATGGCATTTATTTTGCCACTGTTCTCCTAAGTGTCTTTTTTGCCGCACTGGTTTCTGTGTTGGTGATCATTTTTGCGATTAAATACCGTCGCAAGTCACCCGATGAAATCCCAAGACAAATCGCAGGCCATATTGGCTTGGAGATTTTCTGGACAGCTATCCCATTGGTGTTGGCCTTGGGTATGTTCGTGTGGTCTACTGTTCTCTATTTCCATATCACGACACCACCTGCTAATACATTAGAAATGTATGTGGTTGGCAAGCAATGGATGTGGAAATTACAACACCCTGAAGGCAAACGAGAGATCAATGAGTTGCACGTACCATTAGGGCAGCCTGTGCGATTGACAATGACATCTGAAGATGTGTTGCACAGTTTTTACATCCCTGCATTTCGAGTGAAAAAAGATGTGGTACCAGGGCGTTATACATCGCTTTGGTTTGAGGCCACAAAAATTGGTTCTTATCATTTGTTTTGCGCTGAATATTGTGGCACTGAACATTCGCGTATGATCGGGAAAGTTCATGTAATGGAACCACAAGACTACCAAAATTGGTTGACCGGTGGCGTTGCAAATGAACCAATGGAAGTGGCTGGTGAGCGATTGTTTGAACAATATGCTTGTCATACTTGCCACAAGGTTGATGGCAAAGGGCGTGGTCCGTCATTGGTTGGGTTATATGGCAAATCGGTTGGCCTTGAAGGTGGCGGATCTGCTGTCGTGAATGAAGCTTATATTCGCGAATCTATTTTGAATCCGGCAGTTAAACTTGTTGCTGGTTATAAACCTATTATGCCGACATTTAAAGGGCAAATTAGCGAAGAGGGCGTGATGCAGTTGATTGCCTACGTGAAATCGCTCAAGGCCCCTGAACTCACGAGTGTGGAGTAGTGTGATATGGCAATTGCAGAACAAGATGGCAATGCATCTGGATATGCCGCACCAGAGACAAACTACATAAACAATGGTTATGGTTTAAAGTCTTGGTTATTGACTAAAGATCATAAACGCATTGCTGTGTTGTATATGATCTCTATTTCGATCTTTTTTGCTGTGGGTGGTTTGTTTGCAGGGCTGATACGTTTGGAATTGTTGACACCTCAAGGTGATTTTTCACATTCAGACACCTACAACAAGTTGTTTACCATGCATGGTGTGGTGATGATTTTCTTCTTCTTGGTGCCGTCTATTCCCGCAACACTTGGTAACTTTCTTGTACCCATTATGATTGGGGCCAAAGATTTGGCCTTTCCACGCATCAACTTACTGAGTTGGTATGTTTATATCATTGGTGGAACTTTGGGTGTGATTGGTATTTTGGCTGGTGGTGTGGATACGGGCTGGACGTTTTATACGCCGTATAGCAGCACGTATTCAAACTCTAACGTTTTGATTGTTGCTTTTGCTGGGTTTCTGGCCGGTTTTTCATCAATTTTGACGGGTCTGAACTTCATTGTTACCATCCATACGATGCGTGCACCTGGTATGACGTGGTTTCGTTTGCCCTTGTTTATTTGGGCGCATTATGCCACCAGTATTATTATGCTTTTGGGCACACCAGTGATAGCTATTACGCTGGTATTGATGATGTTGGAACGTGCATTTGGTTTTGGATTCTTTGATCCTCGCTTAGGTGGCGATCCTGTTCTGTTCCAGCACTTATTCTGGTTTTATTCTCACCCTGCCGTATATATTATGATTTTGCCTTCAATGGGTGTTATGAGTGAGATGATTGCTTGCATTTCTCGCAAGCGTGTATTTGGTTATGAATTTGTGGCTTTTTCGAGTGTTGCCATTGCTATTTTAGGCTTTCTCGTTTGGGGTCACCATATGTTCCTCAGCAGTCAATCTACTTATGCAGGTATGGTCTTTTCTGTGATTACATTTTTAGTGGCTGTGCCGTCGGCGATTAAGACGTTTAACTGGACGGCCACAATGTATAAAGGTTCGATTGTTTATAATACCCCGATGTATTATGTGATGGGTTATTTGGGTTTGTTCTTGGTTGGCGGTTTGACGGGTTTGTTCTTGTCAAATATGGGCTTGGATATTCACCTGCACGACACGTACTTCATTGTGGCGCACTTCCACTATATTATGGTGGGTGGTCAAGTGATGGGCTACTTGGGTGGTATGCATTTCTGGTGGCCAAAAATTTCGGGCAAAATGTATCCTGAAGCATTGGGTAAGGCTTCTGCAGTTTTGGTTTTCCTCGGATTTAATTTGACGTTCTTCCCCCAATTTGTTCTTGGATATATGGGAATGCCACGACGTTATCATTCTTATCCCGATGAATTTCAAATTTTGAATGTTGCTTCTACCGGTGGCGCTTCAGTTTTGGCCTTGGGGTATTTGCTTCCTGGTATTTATTTAATTTGGTCTATATTTAAAGGCGCAAATGCACCGCAGAACCCTTGGGGTGCAAAAGGCTTGGAATGGGAAGTTGCTGATACACCTCCCACAACGTTTAACTTTGAATCAACACCCGTTGTTACGGAAGAGGCCTATCAATATGGGCCCATTGAGGAGCACTAATGGCTGCTGATCACGTTGACCACCACGAACATCATCCGCATGGATTGGCTCATCAGTTTGAAGATATGGCCCAACAAAAAGAGTCTGTATTGTTGGGGATGTGGAGCTTTCTCATTACTGAAGTTCTATTTTTTAGTGGTTATTTTTTAACGTACTTGGTTTATCGCACACAGTATCCCGTTGCTTTTGCCGAAGGCAGTCATGAGTTAGATATTACAATGGGTGCTTTTAATACTGTTGTACTGATTTTGAGCAGTTTGACAATGGCTATGGCTGTGCATAAGTCTCACGAAGGCAGTAAGAATGGCACCTTGGGTTATTTGATTGCAACGTTTATCTTGGGTGGTGTTTTCTTATGCGTCAAATACGTCGAATATTCTGCTAAGTTTGAGCATGGTTTGGTTCCCGGTTTGGCTTGGCACCCCCACGGTGAACATTCACCTCAGTTGGCTCTGTTTTTCTCGTTATATTTTGGTATGACGGGTATGCACGCTTTGCATATGATTATCGGTGCAGGGCTTCTCATTTGGTTGCTCGTCAAAACGGCCAAAGGTACCTATACGGCTGAATACAATGCGCCTATTGAAGTCTTCGGACTCTACTGGCACTTTGTTGATATTGTTTGGATTTTCTTGTTCCCTCTCCTTTATCTTTTGGGAAGACACTAATGGCTGAACATCACAATTCTCCGACTGTTGGCACTTATTTAGCCGTTTTTTCAGCGCTTATGGTTTTGACAGCCCTAACGGTTTGGGCTGCCTTTCAGGACTTAGGGCCTTATGGTGACCTTGTCGCTATGGTTATAGCGTGCACAAAAGCCACTGTTGTGATCGTCTTTTTTATGCACGTCAAATACTCCAGTCGGTTGCTTTGGTTGTTTGTAGGTGCCGGATTCTTGTTTATGTTGATTTTGTTTGCGTTTACAATGGCCGATTATGCCAGCCGAGGTTGGTTGGGTGCACCTTCCAGTTATTATTTGTCGATACAGTAGCGCTTATAACATATAAAAAATATGAACGGAGGAACTTTCGAGTTCCTCCGTTTTTTTATAGTTGACAGTGAAGGTTGGACATTCTAACTTGAGCAAAATGGGAGGTTTTTGTGCAACGAAATAGATTGAGAGAATTATTAGACGCCGACAAACCCAGTGTGGGAACGCATTTGCATACTCCGTGGCCCTCGATGTTTGAAATGGTTGGGCACTCTGGTAAGTTTGACTATATTGAGTACGTTGCCGAATACGCGCCTTATGATTTACACACTTTTGATAATTTGGGCAGAGCAGTTGATTTGTTTGAGAATATGTCATCGATGATCAAGGTGGAGCAAGAGCCACGTGGTCATATTGCAAATCGAGCCATTGGGGCAGGCATTCAGAATTTATTGTTCGCCGATGTGCGCACTGTTGAAGATGTGAAGGCTTGTGTGGCCTCTGTGCGTGCGGAGACACCCGAGGATGGCGGTCAACACGGTGTGAATATGCGGCGTTACGCGCGATTTGGCGAAGAGGCCGGTTCGCCTGAGTTTTTGCAGTCGTGCCGTGATTCGGTTGTGGCACTGATGATTGAAAAGAAACCCGCTGTCGAAAACCTAGAGGCGTTGCTTTCTGTTCCGGGTGTTGATATGGTGCAATTTGGCCCTGCAGATTATGCAATGAGTATTGGCAAACCGAGAGCGTACACTGATGATGAAGTGCTTGAGGCGGAGAAATATATCATTGAGACGGCGCTTAAAATGGGCATTGCCCCACGGGCCGAGATCAACGAAGCGTCTTCTGCGCAAAAATATTTAGATATGGGTGTGAAGCACTTTTGCTTGGGAACGGACGTGGTGATCTTGATGCAGTGGTTTCGTTCTGAGGGTGAAAGTATGAAGCAGGTGTTGGCCAATATTTAAACGTTTATTGAATGATAACGCGTGTCTCTTTTTGAGGCGCGCGTTATTTCTTTAATAGAGGAAATGGATCTACCTTTCTTAAATAGTAAATATTGTTTTTGTCACCAGAATATAGATTGTTTGATAATAATCCTTATTTCAAAGCATTTTTTTCATTTAAATACTATATAATACTATAATTAAATGTGTATAACCTACTATCTAGGAATATCTACTGTTTGATTTTTTTGGGGTGATCTGAGAGGTCCCGTTCGTCGAACAATTTTTTGGAGGTAATGTATGACTGAGCGCGAGCAATTTTTGTTCGATTTGCAAGGGTTTTTGGTGATGCGCGATTTTTTGAGTACCGCAGAAGTCAGCGCACTGAATGCTGCTGTAGATGCTAATTTTGATAAAAAAGGCGAAGATGGTAATTCGGTCGCAGGTGGCAACTTAGACGGCGACTTTAAGCGTGGTATGTTCAATGGGATGTTGACGTGGGACAAACCGCATTGCCTACCCTTTCGACACTTGTTGGCACACCCCAAGATTATTCCGTATTTGAATACGATGATGGGGCGCGGTTGGAAGATGGATCACTCTCCGTTTATTCTAACGTCTACAATTGGCGCAGAAGGGCTGCGTTTGCACGGTTCAACGGCTCGAAAATTTGATGGTTCTCAATATTATACTTATAACAATGGCCAGATGCGGTGTGGGATGGTGGTGTTTCAATATCAATTAACCGACGTAAATGCAGGGGATGGCGGTTTTTGTGCGATACCCGGAAGCCATAAGGCCAATTATTCTTCTACGCAAGGCATCAAAGAATGGACAGAAGACCAAGAGATCGTGCATCAGCCCATTTGCAAAGCCGGTGATTTGGTGATTTTCAATGAAGCGACCACTCATGGTACGTTGCCGTGGAAAGGGAAGGGGGAACGTCGTTCGGTGTTGTATCGGTATTCGCCCAAGTATTTGCACTTTGCAGGTGGCTCCTACAAGACAGAGCAGCCCGAGTGGGTGAGCGAATTGACCGAAGCACAACAAGCCGTTTTGGAGCCGCCCTATATCTATAATCGTCCATTAATAGAAGATGATGGTGAAACCGTGGTAAGGCCTCGCCGCGAGTAAGTTTGTGCCTGACTATAAAACCAAAAAAGCAGACGGGAAAATTAATCCCGTCTGCTTTTTCTATATATAACATTGTGTATCCGTATTCCATTGCCCGCTTGTGGGAGATGATGGCCGAGCGTAGCGAGGTCGGGTGAGGGTCTACTTTATGTCGCAACTTTCAAATGCTGATCAAACCACGCAACATATTCTGCTTGGATGACAGACATGTCAATTTTGCTATCGGGGTAATTGGGGCCATGTCCTGCACCTTCAACTGGGAAGAGTTTGGTTGTGGCACCCACCTTTTGAAGGGCATCTCGAAAGCTTTCAGATCGTTCTATGTTGTCTTCAGTGCCGTGCACAAGAAGCGTTGGCGGTGTGGTTGAAGATACATAGTTGATCGGAGATGCTTCGATCGCCATCGCGGCTTCAGGTGATCCATCATCCTTTAAGGGAGAGTGAGCCCCAAGCAAAGGCAACATACGGTTTGCGCCCAAAAACTGATAAACACCTGCACGTGCAACCACACATTGCACACTTGCGCTTTGTTGTTCTACCTCGCTGTTTGAGTTTGGGTCGCCTTCACCATCCAAAACACCCAGCATGGCAACCAAGTGACCTGCCGAAGAA
>JABIFK010000073.1 GCA_018650745.1 Candidatus Latescibacterota bacterium
AATCAACATCAAAGGCAAACGAATTTAAGAGACAACTTTTGGTTTTAGATGCAATGACATTGTCAGATACAGTGTAACCACGTTGCTGTAGCTGTGTTCTGAGTGCCATGAAAAACTGATTTGCACCGCCATAGGGTGGTGGGCGAAATTCATGAAAGAGTGAAATTTGTGGCTGCAAAACCCAGCCTCGTAGACGGCGTAAAAACGATTTCAAAGGAGCGTCTCCAATACATCCAAATAGCGTTTTGCAATCGCAGAGGTTTGGTAGTTGTCCAAGACGGTTTGTCTTGCTTTGTTACCCAAATCTTTTCTTATGTGTACGTGTGTTGCCAAAGTGGTTAATGCTTCGACCCATTCGTCAGAGTTATTCGCAACATACCCGCCCCCCAAGTAACTGATAGCTTCTATATATGATTGTTGTGGGCTTGTTACTGCGGGCAACCCCACAGCCATGCCCAATGTAATTTTATATTCTGTATGCCCCAAGGCATAACCATTGTTCAAGCGTCGAGGAGAAATGATAATATCTGATTGGGAGAGTATCTGGGCGTATTTTTTATGACTATAGGCTACAAAGCGACAAGGGACAACGGTTTCTAATTCTGGCAAAATTTCAGGCGGTGCGTTTGAAACGATAACTATTTCGAGATTCTTGACTTCTTGTAACACATTTTTAATTTCGAGAAGATGATGTGCTTTTTTATCAACACCACTCCAGATTAATTTTAGGGTTTTTTGTTCTTTGTGTTGGCGTTGTTGGTTAAAGATGGATAGGTCTACATTGTCTGGAATCCAGGTGACATTAGGATTAAATTCGGTGATGATATCTTGCAAATAAGTAGAGTCTGCAACCACCCAGTCTGCCAACCGGGTCATTTGAATGGCATCGTGTTGTTGTTGGGCTGTTGGTTGTGTGCCTGGGATATCATACGTTCCCCAAATTTTGTAGTAGTTGACATTGGCATCAAATACGACTTTGCCCCCATAAGATTGAATTTTCTGTGCTTCCTTTTGACACGCATCATCCATGGCTTTGACAAAGATGACCACATCGTATTTTTCATAGGGGTCATAGATGTCGTTATATACAGCGTTGCCACTTTTGTTCATCCAGCAAGCATTGTTGCTGATGCGCATGTCAGCTACATCTCCCAGATGCCCTAAGCGTTCTGTGTTTTGGTGGTGGTAACCTGCTAAAAGTGTATGGGGCGTTATCCATCCAAAACGCGCGCGCACATTTTTGTAAAGACGTTTGTTAAAAAAACGCTCAACTTGGTACAGGCTGCGTTTAACCGGATCTTTTATGTTTGAAACGATGCCCATCAAATTGGTTTTTCCAAAAGCCTTGGTGTGCGCAAAAGGATGTCATACAAGACGATGCTATGTAAAGTGTTTTGTCGACATTATTTTTGAATATGAAGATAAATAACATTTCGCCGATTTGAAAAAAGAGTGCCAGAATAGTCGTGATAAACCAGTTGAGATTGATCGATGTCTTTGCACATGCTGGGATAGGTCTGCGCTAGGTGGGTCATGAAATGACGTATGTCCCTGAGGCCCCAAGGGCGCATGGTTAACATTTCTCCACTGGCTAACCGTTGCACTTCAAAAGATGTGTCTTCATAATATGTAAGGGTCAGGCGCATTTCTTGTGTTTGGGGCAAAAAGCGGTCTACAAACTCGTATAGGCGTTGATCTACATTGGGGAATATATCGTTGGCAATAACGATGTCGTAGTGGCTTTTGGATGTAAAATCTGCCCAGTCGCAGTTGTGGACGAATGTTTTTTTTATTTGAGTTTCAACTTTGTGATAGTTGTCTTCTGTTTCATGAGTTGCCTTGTCGACAAGAATATAGTTGTGATGTTTTGCCAACTCGTAGGTGAAATAACTCAGATTGCCGCCAATTTCCAATATTTCTTTGGCCGGCTGGTCTGGTTGAACGAGGTCTGCCAACATCATGAATGCGACTGGGCGTTTCCAAGGCATGTCTAAAAGCCATTGGTTGGCCATGCCCTGTATATTACTTTGCATAAAATTTTCGGCGGTTTTCTCAATGCCTGGTAAAAAGGCCAAGTCTGCTTGTGGGTGCAGGTCTCGGCTGACTTGGGGAGAGATATGAACCAATTTAGCTGGCATCGGGGTTCCTTAACTCGAAAAGGTTAGAACGTTTTTCTGCTCTTAAATAGAAGTATGTTTTCGACCGTTTGAATCGATGATTAGATAACCTTGATCAGTTCTTGATAGAAGCAATTACCGAGGGCTGGATATGTAAGCTTTTGCGTAACGACGTTGTAGGCATTTTCTATGATCTTCTGGCAAGCAGTGGTATCGTTAAATTTTTCCAAGACTGCGTCGATATTGCTAAAATCTTTTGCCACAGAGAGGTAATGTTCGTTGGGCTGGAAATAACCACTATAATGTCCTTCGAACATAATTTGCAATGTTTTGGTTCCTGCAGCCTCGATATTGCGCCCACTGATACTACGTCCAGAAGGGGACTGGGGCATGTTTGCAAATATTGCTTTTTGAACATCTTGAATATTTGCATTGGGGTGTTGTGTCATGAATGCATTGGTTTTTAATCGTATTTTGTCATCTAATTCCATATAGTCTTTACCCGCTTCTGTGGCCAATTGTGCTTTGCAGCGATTCAAGAAGAGCGCGTAATCGGTTTGCGAAAAACGTTGGTCATGATTCATTGAAATGTCGAGATGCAAGTTTCTGTATTCTTGAGGTGAAAAGTGACTGGCAAGGCTTCGACGTTCTTGATGGCCAAAGTATAGCGGCTCATCATAGGCTCTAAAACCGATATCAATGGGCCGATCTCCATAGGGTTGCTGTGGGTAGAAGACATTTGCATCCAAACCCGCGCCAGGCAATCCTATGGCTTTACACCCCAATCTGTTTTGATACAGTGCCTGCGCTTGTGGATCTGACTTTTGGGTCACGAACAGACGGACTGGCAATTGTTCGCAAAAGTCCATTTTTTCTGGTATGAGTTTGTATTCATTGCCAATAAAGTATGCTTTAGGTGCTTTGTTCTTTTTAATCAGATTGAGTAAGGCACCGTGCAAATAACAACTGTTTGAGAATACAGAATGCAATATTATAATCGCATCATATTTGCGTTTTAAGAGTGCTTGGAATAGGTTGCGAGCTTTATCGATATTTGATGTCGTCATCAAATTGATTGGTTCGCAATCAAATAAACCACTATCGAGGAAATACTTTGGCCAACCTTGTTGATACGAGATGGTTTCGTTGGCCTGTCCTGAGGCATATAGTAGTAGTGTTCTGAGCATGGTTGAATGAGGTTCTAACTATAATAAAATTTGTATGTTATTTTTGATAAAAAAAAGGGCTTAGGCGATCGTGTTGGCTTTTAATATAAGCCTGGATACTCTCACCATCTGGTGTTTCCAGGTGGGTTTGTGATTCGTAAATCTGCAATTGGACATCTTGATTTTGCTCAATCGGAAATGTGTAGAAACCGTTGAGGTGGGTTTCTACTTTTTGTAGTTCTTCGTTGGGTTTTGTATACAAGTCTTCGTACCACACTTCCAAAGATCGGTTTTGGGCGCTTTGGGCCAAACTTTCCGAAATTGCGACATTGAATTCGTATTGGTTTTCTACAACTTGCTCCCAATAAGGTTTTTTTTGTAATGCTTCATAATTCCACGGTGTCGCAGAGTTCCAAATAGTTGGTGACGTTCTCATGTTATATCTGGTCGCGAGGTCAGATATTGCACACCGGGTTAGGTCGCGTCTGATCCAAATAAAAAAAGCTTGTGGAAAGAGTTCTGCCAGGCTTTCGATGCGGAAGCAATTCCAGGCATTTTTTATGATGCAAGGTTGTTGTGTTAAGTGGTAGGCTGCTGATACGGTGTTTATAATATGATCTTTTTTGTCGGGTAGGATCTGTTTGCTATGAAGTTGCGCAGGATGTTCGCCACCAAACCAATTTTTGTGCACATAAGATGCTTCTGATGGTTGTAAAACACCTTCTGTTTTTCCATACTGATTTTTAAAACTCACGTCTATGGTCTTGCGCAGTTGATTTTGCAGCGCCAGCGCGATAATGGGGTGATTAAAAAAGGTGTCATTGGCCAGATTAGAAAAATAAGATAGTGAAAATCGGTGTATAAGCGCTTGGTATAAAAAAGTGCTCCCAGTTCGCGATGCGCCCAACAAGAAGATAACGGGTGTGTCATTGGGAGGCGATGAGGCAAATTCGGCAAATAGGGTATTTTCTAGTGTTTCTAAATGTGTGTCTTTCATTTCCATTGCAATATTCTTTTTTTATAAACAGTCGTAATAAATAAACTCGGAGCAATTGCACTGCTCAATCAATACGCTGATGCTTGATGAGGCATTGAATGAGTCTGTTATTCTGTAAATTGCAAGTCTGCGATTACTTCAAATAAAATTGGCAGTGTTTCTTCAAGATATAGTTTATGTCCTTGAATGCTTAAGTGTAGCTCATCGTCTAAAAGAAGGTCTGATAGCATCGTCCCTTTTTGTAACTGTTCTGACCAAGCCTCCGCCATGTCAATTAGGCGCACTTCGGTTCGCATGTCTGCAAACGCTCTAATGATTTCATTGTAATGCGCATTGCTTTCTTCGTAACTTTTATTGGCATATTCAAATGGTGTGGTACGTAGCGTAGGGTGGTTGGTTTGGACAAATATGTGCTGTGCCCCAAAATTCAACCCTCTGTCTGTGATTTCGTTGAGATTTGCCAAAAATGCTTTTGGGCTTACCCTGGGCAATCCCTGATCCGTTTGCCAGAAGTTGCAATCGTTCATGCCAAATTGAATAAACAGAAGCTGCGGATTGTATTTTTGAACATCAGAAGGCATGCGTTCGAGTGCGAGTCGCGTGGTATTGCCATTGATTGAGGCGTTGATCACCAGTAAGTCATTGTCAAACCTTTTTTCAAATTCTGCTGAAAGACGCGCAATCCACGTTTTGTGGGGATTTACTTTTTCGCCAAAACAGATGGAGTCACCAAAAAAAACAATGGTCACGGACGGTTCCCTTTTTTTGTTAGGCCGAATTTCTCTGAGCGAGTCGTTCTGTAATTTTATTACATACTCGTGTCACACCCTCTTCGAGCGTCACTGTGGGAATGACGCCTAGGATATCTCTTTGTCTATCTAATAGGGGGCGTTTTATGGGGGTCATACCAGAGGGTTGGTCCATATAACGAATGAGGTCTTTCGGTGCGTTTAGTTGACTGCGTACCATTTCGGCCAAGTCAACGATAGGGACAACGTCTGGGTGTCCAATATTGATAATGGCATAATCTTTAACGTGGATGGCTGCCTCTATGGCTCGAATCGCATCTGAAACATGGAGCCAACTCCTGGCGCTACCTTGATGAACTTCGATGGGTTGCCCAGATGCAAGATTACTTGCAAATCGAATCATAGCAGATCTATGGTCTCCAAGATCTTCATTTTCATCATATATCATAAAAGGGCGCAATACCACTGCATCCAGGCCATAGCTACGAACCTCATATTCTATGAGCTTTTCGCCCAAAAGTTTTGACAATCCATATCGATTGTTGGGTTGAGGGTCGGGCAATGACTCATCCATTGCCGAGACATTGGGGCCATAAACTTCAGATGTTGAAAAGAAAATGACTTTAGATTGTGATCTTTTTGACAATTGTAAAACATTGTTAATGCCTGCCAAATTTGTCGAGATGGCCAAGCCGCTGGCCTGCTCACATGTAACACGGCTTACCATTGCAGCAAGCACAATGACAACATCGGGTTTCTCATCGAAGGCTGGTAGAAGGTCTATGGGTTGGTTGATGTCTGTGACATAATAATTATCACGCCAACCTGGGCGAATATCGCATTCTGTAATGTCATAACCTGTGGACTTTAAATGCTGAACGAGTGGCTTTCCTATATTGCCACCAGATCCTAAAACTAATGCTTTGGGCATGTTATACTCCTACATTTTCGTTTTTTTTAACAATCAATAATTGATGTGCATGAATATCTGTTGGGGTGCAAATAATAAAGCTGGTGTTCAACAATATCAGGGCGTGCCATTTGGGTTGATGTTGCGCTCTTTTCTTAAATACCAAATGAACGCAACAACGTAAACGATTGCTAAAACGAGACTGGCTATAAATTGGGCGCCGACAGCACCCCACAGCCCGTGTTTGGGTATCAATAAAAGGTAAAGACTGAATAATAGAACAGGGTAGTAGGTTGAATTGAGGTATAAGAATGTTTTTTTTTGTTGTGCGATTATAATGTTGCCTAAATACACGGCTGGAGCTGGTATGGATAGTGCCAACCAGAGCCATCTTGTATAGGGGGCAGATACGGTGTATTTTTCAGAAAATAATAAAGGGATAATTGTTGGCAGAATGGTAAACCCTACAATGCCTAAGCATAAAAAAAGACCAACCAGAATTGCAAATTTGGGCTTTAGATACGCCCAGCCCGCCTCAATGCTGGCCGCTGCTGAAATATGTGGCACCATCATTTGCTTAAATATTGCGTTTAGAGATTTAATTTGAGATGGAAAAATAAGCGCTATGGTATAAATACTTACATCTTCAATGGATAGATGATGGTGTATGATGAGTTTATCACTGAGTATGAGTGTGCCCAGCAATGATGCCGCTGTGGCATGAATGCCATATTTTACAATTTCTGAATCTTTTTTCGTGTTATGGAATTTGGGATACAAACTGATGATGACAATTAAAGAGAATAACGCCGTTGTTCCGAAAAATGAGATAACGAGTACATTGAGATCGAATGCCTCAAAAAATATCAAGAGTCCAATGATACCGACTAAAAGTAACCGGCGAAACATCTTCAAATTGGACAATAACCGGAGGCGATTTGCGCCGTTTAACCACGGCGGCCATATTTTTTGCAGTTCGTAGATTGGGAAAATAAAAGCCGCAAGAACGAGTGCGTGAGAAATTTGGGGTTGATCTGAGAATGCCAAATGGGCTGTTGCGAGTAATGCAAACATGCCCAAAATATTTGCAATGAACTTGAGCCCCAAAATTGATCTAAAATTGCCATATAGGTTTTTGGCCGAAGAGAGTATGATACTGTGACCTAAACCTGCCAGACAAAAACCTGCAACAATATCAACAGTGGATGATATGATCTGATATTGACCATATGTTTCTTTGGGTATATAACGCGCCCAAATAACGCTGCTGCCAATGCCCAAGATGGTCAATATGAGTTGCGTAACGCTTAAATATCCAAACGTTTGCCATGAAAATGATCCCAATTTTTTGGTGTATTTCCTAAGATAAAGGGATGTTATGTGTCGTAATCGATGCATATAACCATCTTGATGACCGTGTTCCAGGAACTGTCCTACACATAACAAACTGGGGTGGGGTGATTTGGGGGCGATCTAAAATACTTGATCAATCGAGAATAGCAGAGTCAATAGACTCTGCTTTTTTGTGTTTGGGTATTCTTTGATGACCGTGTGTTTAATGTATTTGGAGCAGGCAGTGTACTCGTATTCTGTTTTTATACAGCGTTGCTTGTCAGTGTTGACAGAATTTGACGTGCGGTGTCTCCTGAGCCGTAAAAGGCTGTTTGTGGATGGGGGGGCGGTTTCCGAAATGTTTCTACAGCTGCCATGATATCTGTTTGAGATGCTCCCACGACCTGATTCCAGCCGGCTTGGACAGTTTCAACCCACTCTGTTTCATCTCGCAAGGTTATACAAGGCTTGCCAGAGAAATAAGCTTCTTTTTGAAGCCCGCCTGAATCGGTTAGGATGAGTTGGGCATGTTTTAGCAACTGACACATGTCTAAATAAGAAACTGGATCAATGATATGCACGTTGGATGATGGTGTAATGCCAGCTTTGCCAAGTGCTCCTCGGGTTCGTGGATGAAGTGGGAGGATGACTTTGTGCTCCAACATAGCCAATGCTTCAAATATACTTTTTAACCTGTGTGTATGATCTGTGTTTTCTGCTCTATGTATGGTTGCTAAAAAATAGTCTTGTATATTTTGTAAACCTATCTCTTGCAGTATTTTAGATTTTTGGTCAGCGGTTTTGGAGAAATGCAAAAAAGCATCGTACATGATGTCGCCAACGTTGTAAACATTACGAAGGATTCCTTCTTTAGACAAGTTGGTAACAGCTTGTTCTGTAGGACAAAAAAGAGTGTTGGATACGTGGTCTGTAAGTACGCGATTAATTTCTTCCGGCATTTGACGATTGAAACTACGCAGGCCAGCTTCAACATGGGCGATGGGAATGTATAATTTGGATGCAGCCAGTGCACCTGCAAGGGTCGAATTGGTATCGCCGTAAATCAATAACACATCTGGATGTTCTTTTTGAAGGATTTCTTCTATTTGTATAAGCATTTGGCCGGTTTGTTGTGCGTGGGTTCCCGAACCGATGCCCAAACTATAGGTGGGGGGGGAGATGGCAAGTTCCTCAAAGAATACACTGGACATATTGGCATCGTAGTGTTGTCCTGTATGCACAATGATATCTTCTATGTTTCCATCTGCGTTGTGATTATGCTCGCGTATGGACCTTGAGAGTGCCGCAGCTTTAATAAACTGTGGCCGAGCACCAATGACTGTTATTATTTTCATGAGATTTTGACGATAGGGTAAGGTAGATTACAAGGCTTTAGAGATGGGATAGGGGGTGCCCGGCTTATTGTCCGTCAAAAAATATAGCGATCTGGTCTACGACATATTGTTGTTGTTCACGGGTCAGTTCGGGATAGATGGGCAGTGCGAGCGTTGTGCTGGCTGCATGTTCGGCTTCTGGCATATCGCCAATGTGATATCCCAAATCTTCATAACAAGCTTGCAAGTGCAAAGGAACGGGATAATAGACTTCAGTTGCTATACCGCGCTCTTTTAAGAATTCTTTTAACGCATCGCGTTGAGACAACCGAATGACAAATTGATTGAAGACATGATCACCGCTAAAGGCGGTACTGTTTTGATACACGCGTCGAGGAGGAATAACAAGCTCACGTTTGATCAAACACTTTTCGCCTAACATATGTAAATAGGTTTGTGCGTTGTCGCTGCGCATCTGAGACCAGGTGTTGAGGTGCTTTATTTTGACGTTGAGAATGGCCGCTTGAATGGCATCTAGGCGGCTGTTGCATCCGACCATGCTGTGATGATATTTGGGCTTGGCGCCCTGGACGCGTAAGACCCGCAATTTTTCGGCTAGCGCTTCATCATTGGTGACAATGAGGCCACCGTCGCCATATGCGCCTAAGTTTTTAGATGGGAAGAAGCTGTAACATCCCAAATCTCCTAACGTGCCGGCTTTTTGCCAATTAGATGTGGCTGGGTAAGATGCACCCAATGCCTGTGCGGCATCTTCAATCACCTTGAGGCCATGCTTTTTGGCTATGTGCATGATGGCTGCCATGTCTGCTGCTTGTCCGTAAAGGTGTACTGGAATAATGGCGCGGGTTTTTGATGTGATTTTGGCTTCAATTTTGGCGGGGTTGATGTTGTAGGTGACCGGATCAATATCGACAAATATGGGCGTAGCCCCCACGCGTGAAATGACACCTGCAGTGGCGAAGAAGGAGTAGGGAGTGGTGATGACCTCATCGCCTGGTCCGATATCGAGTGCTAAAAGAGAAAGCTGCAGTGCATCTGTGCCAGATCCTACGCCAATAGCGTGTGAAGCACCCACATAATCTGCGACGGTCTTTTCAAAGCTTTCGACCGTTGGGCCAAGAATGAAATATTGCGATTCCAGTACTTCGTCAACTGCCTTGCGAATATCAGACTGAATGCCTGCAAATTGGGCTTTTAGATCAAGCAGTGGAATATTCATTTTAGACATCTCTTTCTCTGGGCGGTTTTTTTTTATGTCTTTGGGTACAATTTGATTTTCTATAAGCTGTTCTTTGGGAACTGCACGAAATGGTTTTGCTGGAACCCCCGCGACGATTTTTTGAGCGGGTATATCTTTGACGACTAAGGCACCTGCTGCTGCCACACCATCAGATTCAATGACCTTACCTGGCAAGAGGGTGGCATTGGCACCTACGCGCCCTCCGTTTTGGATGGTGATGCCTTTGAAATGTTTTTTTCGCTCTTCTGTGCGTCCCATGAAGTTGTCGTTTGTAACGGTTACTTCGGGAGCAACAAAACAATCGTCTCCAATTTCGGAAAGGCTGGCAATGTAAGCACCCGCCTCAATTTTTGTGCGCGTGCCCACCACCACGCGGTTTTCGATGGCAACACCTCGCCCGATGATGGTATATGCACCAACCTGGCTTTGCTCACGTACTGTTGCTTGATCGGCTACCAAAACATGTTCGGAGATGCAAGAGCCACGATATAATATGGCACCCGTACCTATCAGGCTTCCTGAACCAATTTGGGCTGGGTTCAGGTCAACATTTTGTGTGGTTGCACTGTTGAGTGCCTTCATGGGCAATTTGCCAATAGTAGCATGATCATCAATGCGGACGTTATCTCCGATTTTTGTATCAGGATGGATAACGGCGTGATGACCAATACGGCAGTTTTTGCCGATTGTCACATTGTCCATAATGACAGAGCAGTGCCCTACTTCTGTATTTTGACCTATTGTGGCAGACGGATAGATATGCGCATTCATATCAAAGCCCTTTCAACATCTAAAACGGATATGTTTTTTAAGTATCTATAAAATATGGTTTTGTGGTGCTAAATGGGGTGTTTTATACATTTGAAATGGGATGGCAATGCAAATAGATTTGGGCAAGGTGGGATGGGGTAGGTGCCCTCTCTTAAATGTATCGGCAATTTATCAAAATGGCTTAGGCATTTTTTTTCTTTTGATGCAAATATAAAAAGCAATTGTTATGCCCTATTTGAAGTTTAAACATTCAAAATATGTAAAAAATATTTAAAACATTGTAAAATATAAAGATGTGTTGTGTTTTGTTGTGGGTATGTCGCGGTTAAGGCAATATGTGAGGATGAATTTTTTGCCGACTTAATTGTCTGGCATGATCCGCTAGAGAGATTGTCGAATGAGCATATAAATGGCCGCACTATCATATCGATGAATGAGTTGTGGGGAGGAAAATTGCATGGATGGAATTTGGCCTTTTTTTAATACCTCTTCAAGGGAGTACTTCGACTCCATGACGATCAATATGATTCGGTTTGCGCTTGTTATGGGGGTGCGGAGATGTTTTATTGATACGTTTTGGTGGTTAAAATAATATTCTAAGGGTGCTGCAGTGGCAATTGTAAGCACGCGATCAGTGGGCGTTAGCTTTGGTGCCAGCATTTGTGTGATTTGATTGGCATCACGCAACGTGCCAGGGCCATATTGATAATGATTGGATAAATTTTGAATGGCTCCTGGGAGGCTTATGATGGTCAGCAACCCAGCTATGGTTGTTATGACTGTCTGATGTGAGGATCGGGGTTTTAATTGCTCCAAGAAGTATATAAGCCCATTTGCTATCCAAGCAAAGCATAGGGGCATTAAAAACAACCAGGTGCGTTCTGGTGGCATGACCTTTTGTAGAGTTATCAGAAGCAGACAAATAGGCAAAGCAATAACAAGTGGGACCGTTTTGGGGTTTGAAAACGAGATGCATCCTATTATGAGGCAGATGATAAAAAGAAGCGTTAGGGCAAAAGGATAATCCAAAGTCCAAAGTTGCCCAAGTTCTGTGCCCGAATGGAATAAAGCATTAAAAAAAGATTCCCAAGAAGGGGCTGCACGTACAAAACGGTTGTTAAACAGTGCTTGAGGGCCAGACCCTAAAAAAATGGGTGTGTAGAAGAATGCGGTAAGGAGGCCGATGCTGATACCTGAAAAAAAAAGTTGGCGTAAGCGAGTGCGCTTATTGGTGGTTTTTAGAATAGATGCAAAAAACCAAATAAAGACAATGCTTAGGGGATAGACCATGATTGGGATGGTATAAAGCCCTAAGGCACCAACTAAAGAAAAAGTAATCCAGCGGGCCTTGTCGGATTGGATGAGCAGGTTTTGGGCAAGAATTAATAGGAGGAGAAAAAAGAGGCAAATGAGCATATACCCTCGGGCATTGATGCTGTATTCGACAAGGGGTGAGGCGGTGGCAATAAGCGCAAGAGATATGAGGGCGACTTGGTATGTGTAGAATTGCCGAATGGTAAGGTAAGCAACGGGTAAAAGTAAAATACCAGTAAATAAGGCAGGTAGGCGTATAATCCATTCGTGATTGCCAAAACACAAATAGAAAATATGGACTAAAAAAGTGTGAAACAAATGGTTGTTTGGAAATGAATAGTTGGACAATGCAACAAAGAGGGGTTTGGACGCATAATTGGTAAACGTAAATGCTTCATCATGACGCATGGGTTGAAACAGAAAGCATATTCTGATGATAACGCCAATAAAAAAAATGATTAAAAAGAGGAATTGATGTTGTGGCGATACTTCTGTCCAAGCTGCCGAAATGTGATGCTTGGTATCGCGATAAAATTTAGAAAAAGAAATGCCGGTGAGGCTGTGATGTAGGTGTTGTTGTAAGGGCTTTCTAAATAGAATCAATGCAAATGATAAAAAAAGAAAACCACTGCCAGCAATCTGAAGGCGCGAAACCATTTTTTTGAAGACCACAGGTGTGAATTTGTCGGCATTTCCATCTACTGCCAAAGCATCAAGGTGTGACTTAACCCAATCAAAAGAAATATATGAGAGGGCTCCAAAGCCCAATGCGAGTAACACGCATAAGGCGATACACGTCCAAATTATCCAATGGATGTATTTGTGAGATTTAGAAGGCATTTTTAGTAAAAGGTAGGGCTGTAGTTTTTTAAAGATAACCCAAAGATTTCAATCGGTCTTCGAGGGCTTTTTTCTCGTCTTCAGAGTAAACGTCATCTGTTGATGCTTCTGTGGGTATTGTTTGGTCTGTGTGGTGTGTGGTGTGTGCACCTAGGACTGAACGACCTTGCATGTCGGACGGAACGGGAAGGTCTAAGAGGGTTAGCACACTTGGCGCGACATCTCGAATGTCCAAATTGGGCTGATGGGCTTGGTGTTTGCCATCGTTGAGCACAAAAATACCATGTTGGGCATGGTTGGCATCATCTGGACCGATATCATTTTCGAGCGTGTGAATGGCCTTGTGCCCCACAGATCCAATGGATCGCCAGAGCAGATCTCCAAAATAAACAATGAGATCAGGAGGGATGTTGTTGATATTTTGATAGGTTTCTTCGGGTTTGAATACTTGGGTCGCGAGTGCATTGCCTTCTGGATCGGGAATTGTTATGAGTTGCTCTGCTAAGGTGTTGCGAAAGGCCTCGGCTTCTGTAGGGGCAATGACGCCATTGGGTTCGCGTCCTTTTACATTCAGAAAAATACGAGCATAATAACCACCTGCGCCCCAGGCTTGGGTTTTTGACCAATCAACTTCTAAGTCTTCAAACGATGTGATATTCTCTGGCGCATTTTTTAATGTCAAATACCCTTTTTGTATGAGCCACTCATTGATGCAAATGCCACCGTCTATACGTTTGGCCCCATGATCTGAGACCAAGAGCACCGCAGTCTCTGGGCCGGCAAGTTCCATAAGTGATGCAATTTCGCCATCGAGGTATTTGTAATAGTCACGTATGGCATGCACATATTCGGAATTGGGATCGTGCTTGCGATGTGTTTCGTCAAGGTATCGCCAAAATCCGTGATGAATTCGATCTGTGCCCATTTCGACATGCATGCAAAAATCCCATTCTCGGGTTTGCATCAGATGACGGGTTACTTTAAACCGCTTTTCTGTCATGGCGTAAATTTGTTGCAACAG
>JABIFK010000547.1 GCA_018650745.1 Candidatus Latescibacterota bacterium
ACTCCAATGTGCGTTGACCTTCGATGCGTGCTTTGGCACATCCCAAATTCAAAATATCACGCACCAAATTGGGTTGCTGTTCAAATTCCGCGCGACGTTCTCTAAAGGGCGTTAAGAAATCATTTAGCACAGTTGCCAATTCCCCTTTGCACGTCGTACACCCGACAGCACCTTGCCGACAGGCTGTTGCCACACTGTCTCTATTTTCCGCATCAAACTTCTCCCGATAGTGAAATGCCGAACACACCTCAGGACATCCTGGGTCGGTTGCCTGAGCACGCCCAGGATCGGTCATCATAGCCATCACCTTCTCTTGAACACAATCTCCCGAATCCATTAAATCAATGGCATTGCCATAACTTTTACCCATCTTATTCATACCATCTGTTCCCTGAAGTCGTTCACCATAGACCCCATCGGGTATAGGAAATACATCGCCATAAATGCGATTGAAGCGCCCAGCTACTTCCTGTGCCAATTCCATATGTGGTTTTTGGTCTGGCCCGACAGGAACATACTTTGGGCGGAACAACAAAATATCAGCAGCCTGAGATACGGGGTATCCCACAAACCCATACGTTGCACGTTCATCCAACCCCATCTTATCCATTTCTTCCTTAATCGTTGGATTGCGCAACAACCTTGGCAAGGTGACCAAATTGCTCAAAATCATTGTCAATTCCGCCAATTGGGGTACCTGTGACTGCAAAAAACAAACACTCTTCTCAGGATCAAAACCGGAGGCCAAATAATCCAACACCATCCCATACACGTGTGCTTCTAATTCATCCGTACGGTCTTGATGGGTTGTTAAGGCCTGATAATCGGCAATCATAAAAAAGCATCGATGGTCGTCTTGCATTTCAAACCGATTTTTCAACGACCCGATATAATGTCCCAAATGCATACGCCCCGTGGGACGGTCTCCGGTTAAAACAATTGTGCGGCTCATGGTAAATCTCCTCAAGTGCACGAGGATAAATCCTCGATGTAGAAAAGCAATGGTTTTATGAAATTTGAGCTTGGAATTCGGCACCCCTTCGTCCCAATATTCAAATCAGAAACAGGGCTGGTTCCAGCGAAGTGTTTGGATGGAAGGGTTCTGCGCCCCTCCGTGAACAAAAAAAACGCGCGCCACCTTCCGGTAGCGCGCGGTGCAAACCACGTAAATGAACGCTCAATATCCGGTGGTGGATAGATTTTTCCCTTTGTATTTTGCCACCACCATCGGCTGATCATTATCACGGTTAGACTATTTGCTTGAAAAAACATGAGACACCTCTATCAAACTTAAAAATTATGCAAAAGAAACGAACTATGCGAGCAGGGCTCTGCACCTACACATCAATCTTATAATCCAATTGGGCTTCATCGCCCGTCATGCCACGAAAGCCAAAATTGCATGCGGGACTTTCAAAAATAATAATTTCCACATCAATCGGCGAAATGCCCAATTCCAATTCAATACGTTCAAACAACAAATGAATCAAGCGTTTGCGTGCATCAACCGATCGGCCTTCCATCATGGCAACCTCAATCACGGTATAGGCTTCCGTACGACCATCGGGTGCATAAAAATCGGATTGATCCATTGGGAAAAATCGATGTGCACGTTTGTTTTTGGGAAAAGACAATGCATCAACCATACACTGATTAATGACATCGGATAATTGTCTCTTTATGGGGTTGAGCTGTTCTTTGATACCGTATATTTTGATCATCGCTTGCTCCTTTTTGACCTACAATTGTATACACAAAAAAATCCGCCATCGGTCAACCGATGGCGGATTTTTCAACTTTGAATATCTTAAATCTCCGTTACGATTGGCCTCTGAGCATAACATTATGCCACCACCAACCGGTTACGGGAGCAGACACACCCAAAACAACGGCATTGCGTTTTGTGCACGTTGTTGAAAAATTTGTATGGGGTCTGCGAGTCATCATATCAAAATCCAAGAAAAATGAATTATACGTCTTATCTAACTTTTCCAAAAGTAGAGATAATCAATACACCTGTCAAGCCGTTTTTTATTTTTCCATAAACATTCGCTTGCGCGCCTCTGCTTCTGCACAACCGTCTTCGACGACATCCATCACATCAATCTCATTCACATCTGGCGCAAAAAAAAATCGCCATCGGGTATCCGATAGTGCTTTTTATTAAAAACAAGTATGTAGGCCGATCTGTTACGCTGTTTTATTCTGCTCCTCCGTCATGACATTGCGCTCGCCAAATGACAGGTCACAGGCACTCGTATCGCAAGTGACGCGACCAGAGAGATGTCGATATCTTGCGATGAGTGCATATCCACTTCGGAAGACCCAGTGTAAAATGGGAACACGATATAACCACGCGACCAATTGAAAAGGAGGCATGCGTCGGTAAATTTGGTGGACGGCATCAGCACCCACATAGATTTGATCATCTGTGACAACCAATCGCATACCCGTATTAAAATCAGAATCTGCAAGCTTTGGGAAGCGTTCTTCTATGCCTGGTGCTTGGCGTGGTAAATAAGCAAATAGGTTTTGTTTGTCTAATTTTTGAATGCGGTTCATGCTCCAAGTGCAAAATCGACATTCACCATCAAATACAACCACGGGTTTCATCAATCAAATCTCCGCATTTAATAAAGAAGAATTCTTTGAAATCACAACTGATCTTAGACAAAAGATATATAAAACGTGTTAAACGTCCAGTCTATACAATTATACAGAGACATTGTTCTTGCAGATTTAAAAAGGAAACCTATCTTGGGAACACACTTAAAATCTACATCTAAAACGACAAGGAGATAAACATGGGTACCAATCAAACCATTGGTGGCGGAGGATTTCATCATGTTGCGATTCGGGCATATGATTTTGAGGCGTCCATCAAGTTTTATACAGAAGCTTTGGGGTTTACGCATAAAATTGCGTGGGGTGAGGGTGACAAACGTGCGGTGATGTTGGATGCGGGAGATGGCAATTATATGGAAATTTTTGCCGATGGTACAAATGAACCCAAGCCCGATGGATCAATTATCCACTTTGCACTTCGTACCAGTGATTGCGATGCGGCATTGGAACGGGCACGGGTGGCGGGGGCCGAGGTGACGATGGAGCCGAAGAGTTTGGATATTCCGAGCACACCGCATATGACGCCGGTGAGGATTGCGTTTTGCAAAGGACCGGATGGAGAGGTCATTGAATTTTTCCAGAATGAACTAACGTAAAAGAGATAGGCCATCGAATGGAGATTCGGTGGCCTATTTTTTTGAATCACATTCCAATTTTTTTAGAGGATGTCATTGGGTTTGGTGGGTGTTCAGTTGCTTTTGTACCAATTGTAAATTACGTTGGGCATCAGCGTGTTGTGGGTTGTGTTGCAGCGCGCGTTGTAAGACATTTGCGGCATCTGGATAACGTTTCAGGTTGTAGTAGATGACGCCCATATTGTTCAAGATATCGATGGTTTCATAACCCATTCCTATTGCGAGTTCATACAAAAGCGCGGCTTCTTTGTAATAGCCTACCATGGCACATACAACACCCATTTGTGCATAGGATTCGCCATCTAGATCACGTTCAAAAAATACGGCACGCTCTAAGTGACCAATTTCGGACCCTAAAGAAAAAGCCGTTAAAATCTGATCCGCAGCTTCTTGATATCGATTTTGCCGCAAAAGAGCTACCGCCATAAAAATGTGCACATCGGGTTCTTCGGGCGAGGCGCGAACAGCTCGTTTATAATAGGCCATTGCGTTGTTATATTCTTCGTTATACAAATCACCATTGCCCAACCAAAAGAAAGTGTCGTAAATCAAGCGCTTAGATGATTTGGGGGTTTCTAAAGCAACACCGTCTCGGTCATGAATATGCCAAACCTTGACGGCAGGGCCTCCCCGCTCAAAATGGCTGAGGTTAGCCAAGGGGTAATAGAATGCATCTTGGGGATCAAAAATGGCTTCGGATAAATCATGCTCAAATGGCGTGGGTTCAAATGTGGCCCAGAGGTCAGCTCGTTTTTTCAATTCGATCATAAAGTTTGATGCCACTTGAGAATAGTTTAACGGATGTTCATGCGTAACGACAATGGCCACATCTTCATTTTGCAGCGTTTCGAGTATCCCTTGTGAACGAACCGATAAATTTCGATTTCCGATATAGTGCGTGTAAACATAAAACGGTGGGAGTTTCGATTCAAATTGGGTTAAATAGATTACCAAATCAGGTTCCGGTATATTCTCAAATGCCTCATAAAAACGAGGCAACCACCAACTAATCGCATGCCGGTTTCGGATTTGCACATCACCATAAAGCCCGCCCACATTTGCGATGATCTGCCCCTCGGGAATGTTTTCTTCGATCCACGCACGAGACAAAGATCGTGTGTCATCTCGCCCCAACAACACATTCAAATTCACACTCGCCCATAAGGGCTCCACGGCACACAGCACGACCAAACCAAGCCCAACAGCGCCCACATACTGCTTCGGCATCGCATCCAAATTCCGCACACGGTCCAACAGCACGGCACAAAACACACAACACAATGGCACAAGCGGCAAGGCATATCGAAAAAACACCACGCGACCTTGACCAATCACAATGAAAAACGCCACAAACAAACTCAGCAACACCCAATCCACATTCCTACGACGCAACCCCAACATCATCAAACCGCCGACACTTCCCAACAACACCAACACACCCAAACCATAGCGCAACGTCACACGCGGATGATACAACCAACCCGATCCCAAATCCTCACCATGACCATATTCAAATACGTGACGCATCTGAAAACCAAAATCACGCGCAAAGCCCGTGGCATTAAGTACATGGTATGGCGATAACAGCAACAGTGTAAGAACGCACAATACACCTGCAAACCATACCTTCCGATCCCAAAACCAACGTGTCAATATGGGCACGCCCTCGGGACAACGTGTTAGGTGTGCGATGCCCAAAGGCACCAAACCCAACACGGCACCATACTTGGCAGCTGTAGCCAAACCAATCAACACACCAGCACACACATAATCTTTCAACTCGCCCCGTTTGGCAATTTGCACACAATACACAATCCCAAAAACCAAAAATGCCACAGACGTTATATCTGTCACACCAAAGTGTGAATCACGCACGTGCAACACACTCACGGCCAACAGCCACGCCCCCACACTGCCCACCCAGCGGCCATAAGCCAATTCCCCCACACGATACAGTGCCACGATTGTCAACACACCAAACACAGCACTCACACCCCGTGCCACCAAAAAGAAAAATGAACCATCCACAAAAAATCCATATGCCGCATATTGCCACGCGGCCTCATACTCTTGCGCACCCAACCCAAGTGCCATACACACACGATAGATCAGCACCAATATGTATTTATACAATGTTGGATACGTATAATCGTGTGGGTCCAAATTGCCACCAATCATTGCCAAAGATGGCAACACCACCATATCTTCGTCGGGACGAAAATGGTTGGGCAAACCAAAACCCAAACTCCAAAATCGCAAGATGGTACCCAACACTGTGGGTGGCAACCAACACAACAATGCTTCGGGTGTAAACCAAACATTCTTTATACGTTTCAAATCGTTCACAGCAACCTCAACAAATCTTTTGTAATCTGTTATTCATTAACAATGACCTCACAACATACCCCATTTGCCCATATCAGAGCAAGCCCAAAGCCAAAGACACTTGCCAGATAACAAGTCGAGTTGTATCTTTGACCGCCAAATAAATCCATGTCCATCGTAGGAGGAATTATGTATCCCGGTTTGCAAACAGGTGATTTATCTGATGATAACTTAAAA
>JABIFK010000072.1 GCA_018650745.1 Candidatus Latescibacterota bacterium
AAACGGCAGAAATAAAGGGGCGACCAACGTTTCCGATTCCACAACGAACGAGTGTTATGAATGATGGCTCAGAATTGAATTACAAATGGGAATCATGGATTTATGCGGATATTGGGGAAGGGTTTGAAATCACATTTTTGGATCAAGAAGGGGATGGTGTTTACGATTTTGCCCCTGTTCCATCTGATTCGCGACATAGATCTTTATGGCAGCGCTTGGCACCTGAAATGGTTGTGGCTCAAGTAACAAATAGAACGCCCTCAGTACACGCGTTTAATTATGGCGGTGATCCCATGGGGCTGTATGTGTATACATCAGACTTTCGTGGGCAAAGTGAAAAGACAGATTTGGAAATGTACCTGGGAGTGCCTGTATCTGAATTGGGTCAACAGGCAGGAGAAGTTCGTTTGGAACGTAAGGTGGTGGTTTATGACCGTGAGTGGCGTTCGGTTTTTCAAGACAGTAACGAGGCTGTTGAAAAAGTGAGCGGCGCATCTTCTGGCACTTTGATGGTTGATCAGATACGTGCTTCGTTAAAATCGGGCCCTCATTTTGTTGCAGTGGAAGTGCGTGATCCGGTGAGTGACAAGATTCAGATATTTAAGGGTGACGTATTTATTAATCGGTATCGTGACGATGTGTTGGGTTTGAGTGATTTGGAATTGGCAGGTGATGTGCGTGATGCTTCGGGCGCTGGCAAGTTTGTAAAGGGTGATGTGCAGGTTGTGCCGTTGCCTTCTAAAATGTTTTTGAAAGGGCAACCTGTTTATGTGTATTACGAGGTTTATAATTTAACCCGTGATACATTTGGACAAACAAAGTATCGGGTGGATTATGTGCTCAAAGGAAAAGGTGCATCAACGGTGGGCGCGCGTATTTTGGGTGGATTGGGTAAGTTGCTGGGGCAAGCCCCTCTGGCAGATGGGGTGACCATTTCCTATGAGCACTCGGGAGAAGCCCATTGGGAACCGATTTATGTTGGGTTAGATGTGACGTCGGTGGACAAACCAGAAGTTGAGCTTACTGTGATGGTGACCGATTTGAACGCGTTTGGTGCGCCATTGGTAGAAAAGACGATTCACTTTGTGGTGACGGGGCTGGGCACACAAACATTAGGGCAAGAATCGGAATAAGGATTTTTCAAATGGTGAAAATGTGCGGCAGTACCCTACTGCTATTGTTCTCACTGGCAATGCCTACTCAAGCCGAGACATTGGTGCTTGATGAGCTGTTTGGTGCTCGTGAAGATTCGATGGCCGCGGTTTTAATTGGTGAAGTGGCGGGCGTGGACAGCGCAAATATTTATCGAGCCTTAGCGCGATCAGAGAAAGGCGTTTATTTGCAGGCCTTTTGGGGCACACGCAATCCATTATTTGGACGGTTGTATTATGGGTATCATTTAGGGAATCGGTATCTGACGGTATCAGATGCTTTTTTTGAGCGTGGTGATCTGATTCCCCTTCGGTATAAATTCGGGGCCATCCCGCCCGATGTTGATATGGTGAATGACACAGTGGTATTGAGTGAGCGCATTTTGAAAGATGTACCCGATGATTTGGTTGCGCAGTGTGCATTGGGTTATAGCATGTTGGAACAAGGTAAGGGTATTGAAGCGGAACAGGTTTTTTTAAAGGTGATTCAAAAAGAAAAACACTTTTTGGCCGCCCGGCATGGACGCGCACTGGCGTGTTTGATTCAGCACAAGCGAGTGCGACGGGCATTGGATTATTTTCGAGAAACCTTGTCGCTTGATTCGGAATATGAGGCTGTTCTTTACAATTTCTCGATGTGCCATTTGGCGATGCGCAGCGTAGATATGAACCATCAATTTGGTACGGTTGTAAAACGGTTTCCGAGGCATTATGACGCATATTATAAGTTGGGCGTGTTTTTTGAAACGCTGCGTTATTTTGACAAAGCCGTGGAGGCTTATTCAAAGCAGGTTGCCGTAAATCCGTTGCACAAAGTGGCGAGAGGCAAATTGGCGCGTGTGGCTTTGGAAATGCGGTATTTAAAACAGGCGTTGCATTCAACCACTGAATTGCGTGATTTGGCCAAGAAAGACCCAAAGCGGTATTTGCCTTTGTTGGCCTCTCAGTATTTAGATGCAAAAAATTATGAAGCATCAGAGATGGCTTTTGAACGCTATTTCTCTGGGTTGCAAAAAGATGAACGGGCTTATTATGAAGATGTGGCTTTTTTGGCAACCGCAGAAGAACAACAAAGCATGGCGTGGGCAAGCGATATTGAAAAGCAAAATTTGGTGGCTTGGTTTTGGCGCAAAAAAGACCCCACACCGACAACGTCTGTTAATGAGCGCAGGTTGGAACATTATAGACGCGTGCATTATGCGCGTCACAACTTTGCAGAAGGCAAACAACCTTGGGATCAACGGGGTGAGGTCTACATTCGATTTGGGCATCCAGATCATCGCAGTTGGTCTGACCATTTGGTGTTTGAGACCGATCCGCACGTGGTGAAGGTAAAAAATAGGTTGAATCATTTGGCCTTTGATGCGATTGACGAAGTGGCACCATCGAATCATTTCCAAGGGGCTCAGGCTTTTGGACAAAGTACATTTCGAGCCGAGATGGCAGAAATTAAAGGGTTTCCCATTTTTCCATTGCCGCATCAAGGCTCTGTGTTTCGCGATGGCGCATCTTTGAATTCTAAGTGGGAGTCGTGGATTTACGCGCATATTGGCAATGGTTTTGAAGTGACGTTTCACGATGCGTTGGGAGATTATGACTTTCAGTTTCCATTGCCGCCTGCTGATTCTCCCAATTTTCGCTTGTGGCAACATATGGCTCCCGAGGCAGTGGTTGGGCGGGTGATGAAAAAACAGCCGTCTGTTTATCAATACCATTATGGGGGAGATCCTCTACCGCTGTATTTGTCTACAGCGGACTTTAGAGGACAGAATCAGCGAACCGTGCTGGATGTTTATTTAGGTGTTCCATGGCAAGAATTAGACGTAGAAAAACGAGGAGAGGTATTTTCTGCTGAGCTCAATCGTACGCTTGTATTGTTTGATTCTACGGGTACAGAAGTTTTGCGCGATACGTTGAATGCAGAGGCAACGGCAGAAAGCAAAGGGTTGGCGGGTCAGTTGTGGATTGATCAGGCCAAAATGGATTTGGAGCCTGGAAATTATTTTTTGGCCGCGCGTGTGACTGACCCGAGGTCTGGAAGATTGCAAATTTATAGGCAAGATGTAGAAGTAGAGGCTTATGTTTTACCGACATTGATGATGAGTGATTTGGAAGTTGCGGGTAAGATTGTGGAATTAAGCACACCTGAAGTGGGAAAATTTATGCGGGGTGATGTTGAAGTGGTGCCCTTGCCATCGCATACTTTTGCACCTGCGCAGGCGGTGTATTTGTATTACGAGGTGTATAATTTGTTTCGCAATGAAGTGGGGCAAACGCGCTATAAAGTGGATTATGCGGTGCGTGGTGTGTCGGAAAGTGCGGGGGCACGGTTGCTGCGAGGTATTGGCAAGTTGTTGGGCGTGACCCGAGATGACGAGGGTGTGAAGATTTCTTATGAACACCAAGGTGCGTCTGACAATGAATCGGTTTATATCGCACTTGATTTGGACGCAACCGAAGGGCAAAAGATGGAGATCTCGGTGACGGTCACAGATTTGATTCGCACAGGCAGACCTGAGCAAGTTAAATCCGTAACGGTGATGATTGGTGACAAGCGATCGGCTGCGTTGCGTTGACCTTCGGAGACATTAAAAAGAGGACGACTTAGATCAAACAATCTAAGTCGTCCTCTTTTTATTTCGAATTGTGAGTAATTATGTTTTCTGTAGGCAATGACTCTTTCTTTACTTTTGTTTGTTGTGCAAAAGGCTTGGATTCATTGGGTTATGGCTGTATATTCTGTGCTAGCCCGAGGTAAGAGTTAAGGGGTAAGAAGCGAACTTTCCTTTTTATGTCTTGTGTCTTACATCTTGCTTGTTGTCTGTAAATCTTATGTTCTGTTTGATTGGACCTGTGGCATGAAACTGCATTTTTTAGGCGGTGCCGATGAGGTCGGTGCGTCTTGTACATTCATAGAAATTGAAGGGCACCGTATTTTGATTGATGCGGGTATTCGAATGGGTGCGGCACCTGGTTCACAGTTGCCCAATTTTTCGGTGTTGGACGACGTGGGTTTGCCCGAGGAAGTTTTGGTCACACACGCCCACACCGATCACACGGGTGCTTTGCCTGTGTTGGTGGCCAGCTTGCCACCCGAAGTAAAAATTCGAATGACACCAGCGAGTAAGGCCATTACACAGGTGTTGATGTCTGATGCTGTAAAGTTGATGGCAAAGCGTGGTGAAAGCGATGGGGAGTTGCCGCTTTATCCGCCCGAAGCGGCAGATGCGGCTTTGGCCCGAATTGTTGATGTGCCTTGGGTGGCGACAGTTCCTATTTGTGATGGGGCTTTGTCGGCCACGTGGATTCCGGCAGGACATATTTTGGGTGCGGCGTCAATTTTTATTGAGGGCCAAAACGAGAGTGTGTTGATGACGGGTGATGTGTCTGTGGCCAATCAGTTGACCATTTCTGGTATGGCAATTCCTCAGTGTCGGCCCGATGTGATGGTGATGGAATCGACGTATGGGAATCGGCAGCACGCCGACCGATCTCAGCAAGAGGCGGCATTGGGAATGCGTGTGGCCGAGGTGATTGAAGCCGGTGGCAAAGTGTTGATTCCGGCATTTGCTGTGGGGCGTGCGCAAGAGGTGATTTTGATTTTGGCACAGGCGATGCGACGGGGTGATATTCCGACGTTTCCAGTCTATGTTGATGGAATGGTGCGCTCAGTCAATTCGGTTTACGCGTCTTTTGTCGATGATTTGGCACCGCCCTTGCGCAGAAAAGTGGACAAAGGTGAAGCCGTTTTTTATGCCGAGCACGTGTCAGCGGTAGACAAACCTGCGGATCGAACGCGTGTGTTATCTGGCCCACCCTGTTGTATTGTGGCCAGTTCGGGAATGCTTATTGGTGGGGCGTCGAGTTATTATGCCGAACGGTTGGCGCGTGATGCCAATAATTTGATTGCGATTACGGGATATCAAGACGAGGAATCACCTGGGCGCGCGTTGTTGGATTTGATGCAGAATAAAGATGGGCAGGAAAGAGCGTTGATGTTAAACGGTGAGCGTGTATCCGTTGCGTGTCGGGTAGAACCTTATTCTTTGTCGGCTCACGCAGACAGTGGTGAGTTGACGGGGTTGGTTCAACGTTTAAAACCGCGAACGTGTTTTTTAGTGCACGGAGATGATGATGCACGCAAAGCTTTGGCTGTGGGATTGGATACGTATTTGCCAGAGGGTGTGCAGTTGCCTGAAAATGGTGGCTCCTATACGGTTGAGGCAGATTCTGCTTATGCACGCAAAGGCTACGGACGGCGTGTCCCACGTGCGGGTATTGGTGGTGGTCGCGCGTTGAGCGACGTGACGCTTGGTGAGGTGCGTGCCTATGTGATTGAGACCGATACCAAAGGGCCTTTTCGTGTGCAAGAATTGGCTGAGATGTGGTTTGGGTCCGAGATGACAACGCTTTCAGAAATCGAAGCGTTTCGTTTGTTACTGCGTGACGGGCGGCGATATTTTGAACCGGATAGGAAACGTCCCTTTTTATTTCACGTTGCCGAAGAATTGGTCGCAGATGATGGACCCATGGAAATGAATGAGGCCCGAACCCGTATCCAAAATGGATTCCCCGTTGATGCGGGTTTGTTTAAGTGCAGTGCGTTTGTTGATGAGGGTGTGTATGAATTGGCTTTTCATTTCCCCGATGTGATACCCGATCAATACGGCGATTTGCTCGAAGAGTTGAC
>JABIFK010000602.1 GCA_018650745.1 Candidatus Latescibacterota bacterium
CCAGTACCTGCAAAATTGGGCTCAGAAATTTTCACACCAAACCGATTGAGCATCCCCTCTTCAATAACAGCCATCAGATAAAAAAAGCAGATACTGAAAGAGACATCCAGATTGATGAAATATGAAAAACCAACAATTGGCCAATACAAGTTCATCCGAATAACTTGAAAGTCTCGCCCAAAAGAAACCGACTCAAACCGCCAGGGAAACATAGGAAATGTAGGATTAAAGTAAGAAATAATATTCCATAAAATTCCAAAAATCGAAGCAGAAAATCCCAGCCAAAAAAGAGGCGAGTGTATAAAGCTTGGCCACCGAGACCCGCGACCATCGTTTTCTACCATCGCCAATGGCAGTTCCATCAATGCATAATCCAACCGTTCATATTCTATCCATTGTTTGCGCAACACAATTGCAGTACACAACAAAACGGCACACAATGCAGCCAGCAAACTTAACCACCAAAACAGAGGTCCAACCCATGCGTCCCAAGGCAAAGCCACGCCACGTGGCAAACCTTCAAAGAACCATGTTAACGCAGGCCCTTGCTGAACAACCGCCCATTGCGGCAAAAAGTCATGGGTAAACTCACCCCATCGGTTGGTTGGATCGGCCAAGTAATAAGGCACGCAAAAACTGGCAATCAACCGACTCAAAAAATACGTTGGCAACGTAGACGCAATCAACCCCATTGCAAAAACGACCAGCAACTCGCCCCGATTTAACCTTAAATAATGCCTTAAGAACACAACAATAATGGCAAAAGGAAACACCACAGCCAAAGACAAATGATTTTGTGCCAACCGCGTCGTATGTAAAATATGGCGCGCATAAAACCCACCCAACGTAGCCACCAATACAAGCAGTAAACCCAAAGTGATGGATTTCCACGTCAAAGCGCGTTCTTTTACAGCCAGATCTGCCTCTATATCTGCAACGGCTTCAGCCATAGCGATCTCCTATATGAAAAACCGCTCACTATATAGCCTGACCAACTTCACCTGTCAAGCCACAAAACAAAAACGCTCGATCATTTAAATCGAGCGTTCAAGGTAACCTTACATCATTGGCCAATCTATCGCGTCATCCGCTCAAACCCCAACAACTGCTTGCACAAGGGAGACCGTTCGCGCACCAATCGCTCTCTAAATTCCCCTTTAGGAATACACCAATCATACTGTTTTTGCCCAAAATGAGTGTAATTATACAACAACAGCCGTCGTGCTTTGTCATCGGTGTTATCCATCGCCGTATGCCAAATGCGCCCATTCCAAAGAATCGCTGAGCCCGCAGGTCCGGTAATGCGCACATGATTGGGCATCTCATTTAAATCTTCATATCTCGGAATCTCTTGCTCATCCCATTTATGTGACCCAGGCACCACACTAAATGGTCCCGTGTCAAAATCCACATCATATACAAAAAAGAAGATCTTGATCTTATGATAAGGCGTTTCACAAACCCGCATATTTTCCCAAGCTGCCCGATCAGAAGCATCCCATTCATTCACATCATGTTCCCAAATCTTCGAATCCTTATGCCAACGTGTATGTGCTACCTTGCCTGGTGGTTTTACATGAAGCGCATTGTCGATCATCATCATATCCGGTCCTTGCATCCGCTCAGCAAGTGCAATAGTCACCGGATTTTCCATCACGTCGATAAACACATCATCCTGGTCCAATATCGGTTCCACCACATGCGCATCAGGTCCTACGCCATATGAACCACGACTTTTATCTTTCGCGATTCTCTCTAACCAAGCCGGACGTGTTTCTTCCTCTACCCGATCAAAAGCAGCTTGGACACGCGCCAATTGATCCCCAGGAATTGCATCTTCAACCACCACATAGCCATCTTCATCAAATCGCTTAAAAAGATCGTCTGTCATAAAACCAACCGTTCTTCAACTCGGTCACCAAACCACTAAAAGGGTCGAAAAAAATCGTCCGTTGTTTTCACTTTTTACTTTTTACTTTTCACGCCCTACCCTCGGCGGCTGATCATCACTGTTGCACAATGCGTATGCTGTGCCAAAAACGGAGCCAAGGGGCTTAAACGTCTACCCGTGCGCCCGACCCGATGCAACCCCAATACCACCAAGTCATATGCTTCTGCTTGGCGTGTGATTTCCTCTGCAGGATGATCGCTGCGCACCACCAAGGTGTCTACTTCATGGGGCACCTCTTCACGGGCATATTGCGTCAACTGTCTTTCTGCTCTATCGAACTGATCGGCCTTTGCACTTTCTGGCAAAACTTGTAAAAAAGTCACCTCGCGCTTGCCTGTTCTGCACAAATTACCCAACAATCGCGCTCGAAATTTATCGTGGTCTCCATGCCCTCGCGTAGGCACCAGTACACGCTTGACCTGCTCCAACTGCCAACCAGGAGGTGCATGTAATACAACCACATCACACATCACTTCACTGATCAATTCTTCCAAGTGAGACCGATTCACATCACTTAAGCCCAACAACAAACTCTCACATCGATGAATGCGAGACACCCGAACAATTTCAGGCCAAGGTTGGGATGCAATTGTCGTAAGCGCTTCGGGTGTCAACCCCGCAGCAAAAGACGCCGAAACGGCCCTGAGTAAAACCGCTTGAGTGTCTTCCAATGCGGGTAAGGGTTCACCTTTTTGCCATTCATCACCAGGTGCAGTCACCACGGAAAGCAACAAAACCCGCCCCACTCCTGGTGGGGCCAGCGCATGTGCCACAGCGACCATAGACGCGGCATTGTTGGGGTTGGCCACAGGCACCAACACAAGCGGGCTACGCCCACGCAATTGCATCAATTCTGGGTTCAACGCCTCAGCAGAAGCATCCACCACACGAGCGCGTGGAGCAAGCAACGCCCAATACAGCAATCCCCCCAATCCCATCCAAATACACGTAATCACACCAGCAGCAGGCACTGAAACCGCCTGAAAAACAGCCAACCCCGCACAACACAAACCACCCACCACAGGTACCAATGGAAAAAATGGCGTATGAAATGAATCGTCACGCACCTTACGCCGTAGCCGTGCCAAAATGCTCGTCCAATGCGTTAAGGCAAATGAAATTAAAAAGATCAAACTCGCCGCGGCACCTGCTGCCGCCACATCTGGCACCACCAGTTGAATCACGACCATCGTCAACGCACTGACAAAAACCGCCGTAATAGGTGTTTTTCGCTGTGGGTGTACCTCTCCCATAAGCGCAGGCAATGTGCGATCTTGCGCCATTGCCAATGCAACACGAGAAGCTGCCAGCAAATTGGCCTGCAAAGCAGAAAGCATCGACAACACTGCGGCAACCAGCACCAACCAAAACCCAACTGTTCCTAAATAATGCTCCGCAGCCAATGCAACAACAACCTCTGGATTATTGGCACTCAATGTGGCAATTGATTGCCCAGGTGCCACACCCACTGTGGCAATAACAAACAACAATGGCAAATAAATACCCAACGCAGCAGCCAGTGACAAAAGCATAGCACGGGGCAAAACTCGGTTGGGTTCTTTCACCTCACCCGCAACAGCAGCGATTAAATCAAACCCCTGCAAAGCAATAAAAGTATATCCCATCGCCTGAAAAAGCCCAACAGAGCCCCCAGAAAAAAAAGGCACCAAACTGGCATGCAAATCATCTACAGTACGATACGTAAGTGCCCAAATACCTCCCAGAATCAATACGGCAAACACGATCACTTTGGCCACATTGATCCAATTATCACTCCCCGTGTTTTTTTGTATCAAACCCAAAGCGTAATACGCCGTAGCACCCACCGCCAATATTGTGGTCACCCCATGTGCCATCAACCAAGATGGAGGCGCTCCCCATAGCGCCCAAATTTTCACCAGTGCAATGGCGGCATAAGATGCAAACCCCATTGCATAGAGCACACCAGCAACAATCGAAGCAAACCAGCCTACCCAACCAAATGTAAATGCAGAACGTACCGAAAGCACTTTTTTGGCAAACGTATACGTCCCACCCGATTCAGGAAAAGACGTAGACATTTCGGCAAAACTCAGTGCCGTTAACACCGCAATAAAACCATTGAGGGCAAAAGCAACCAGTGCAGCAGGCCCTGTTGTGGCAAAAGCCACACCGGCCAGTGCCAAAATCCCACCCCCAACAATGGCCCCAATGCCCACCCCCG
>JABIFK010000071.1 GCA_018650745.1 Candidatus Latescibacterota bacterium
ATATAGCCACACAAATTCTCCAGGTATACCAACAAGTTCTCGACCAACAGGTGACACCATGAAAATCGCAATGGTTGTTCATTCTTATTACCCAGCAGATGTTCGTGTGCGAAGAGAATGTGAAGCACTCGCAGATCGGGGTGAACACGTCGATTTGATTTGTCTGCAAAAAGCCAATGAAAAAGCCAATGAAGTGATTGACAATGTGACCATATACCGCCTGCCCGTGCAACATCAACGTGGCCAAGGTGCGTTCGGTTATATCATTGAATATCTCAAATTCTTTATTCGTGCCTTCTTTTGCCTGACACGGCTATTTATGCAAAACAAATACCCGATTGTGCAAGTACACAATATGCCAGATTTTCTCGTGTTTGCCACATTGGTGCCCAAGCTATTCGGTTCAAAAGTGCTCTTAGATATGCACGACATTACACCCGAACTTTTTGTGTCCCTTTATGGCATTTCAGAAAAAAGCCTTACGTTCAAAATGCTCTGTTTTGCCGAACGACTCAGCTTAGCATATGCTGACGCAGTTTTAACCGTCAATAAAAATATCCGCGACCTCTTTCTTACGCGGAATCCCATAGCTCGCAAAATTGAGGTCGTCATGAATGCCCCGGACCCGCGTTATTTCACCCCTACGCGATCCGGGGCATCTACCCCCACCGGTGTCTTACGCTTGTTTCACCATGGTCAAATTTTACGCCGGTACAGCTTCGAAATTGCGCTTGAAGGGTTTCAAATTGCCAAGCAAAAAATCCCTCAACTCGAATTTGATATCTATGGTGATGGCGAAGATAAATATATTTCAGAACTACAAGCCTATATCAACACACACAACTTACAAGACAGTGTGCGATTCCACGACCGCGTGCCAGTAGAACAAGTTCCTCATTTAATTGAGCAAGCCCACATCGGTATTGTCCCTTGCAAAAAAGACATCTTTGTAGACAAAGTCATGCTTCCCGTACGGTTGCTCGAATACGTTGCTATGAACGTGCCCACCATTATCTCTCGTGTGGGCACCGTCGAATCGTATTTCACAGATGAAGAAGTAGCCTATTATCCGCACAACAATGCGCAGGCATTGGCCGATCAAATTATCACCCTGCACAACAACCCAGACAAATGCCAAGCATTGGTTTCCAAAGCCAAGAGAGCATTTCAAAACCACACTTGGGCACGCCAAAAAGAAACTTATTATGGTGTCATAGACACGCTTTTAGGCCGCGAAAAACATATGACAACACCAGCCTCTCATTCAACACCCAAAACGGAAACCCAACTGGAGAAAACGACACTATGAACGTGCTTGGCATACACGATGGAAAAGATGCGGGTGTTTGTCTCACCGCAGATGGCAAACCCGTTTATGCATCCAATGAAGAACGGTTTTCGCGTAAAAAACTACACTTTGGTTTTCCCTATCTTTCATTGCAAAACCTTCTTGAAACAACGGGTATAAAACCCAACGAGATAGACCACGTGAGCGTGGGATTTCAGGCCATGGTAGAAACAGAAGACTACCCGATCTACGACGACATAGACGACACCAATATTTTCCAAACCATCTTCGCTGGCGCAACCCGTCTATTTGGCCCAGTAACGGCCACCCGGGCATTTGTTAAAGCATCTCAACAAGCCCTTGGGCTGATCAGCAAAAACAAACAAGGTCTGCAGAAATCTCTGACAGATCACAACATCATCACCCCAATTCAATACATAGACCACCACAGAAGCCATGCGGCCTCGACCTATTACACCTCGGGCTTTAAAGATGCGTTGGTTGTCACTGCAGATGGTGGCGGCGATGGTTTGGCGGGCAGTATTTACACCGGCAAAGACGGCAAGCTTACGGTTCTTGCAGAGTGGCCACGCGTACATTCGCCCGGCAACTTTTGGTTTCTCATTACATATATTTGTGGTTTTAACCCCATCAAACACGGCGGAAAAATTACAGGCCTTGCCGCTTACACAGTTTGTGAAGAAGCGTACCAAGTGCTTTCAGAATTTTACGGACACGATTCCAAGCGACTCTGCTTCATCAACAAAAAACATCTCATCTTTGGAGACGCTTACCACGCACTGGCCAAAGCACTTGAAAAGTTCGACATGCAACAAATTGCGTATGGCGCTCAAAGAATATTAGAAGAAACCATGTGTGGTGTCATTCAGGCGGCCGTAAAAAGAACGGGCCTTTCAAAAGTGGCACTTGCTGGTGGAACCTTTGCCAATGTGCGCCTCAATCAAAAAATACTAGAACTCGACGGTGTCGAAGCAATTTTCATTCACCCACACATGGGCGACGGTGGCATTACGATCGGTTCGGCACTTGATGTAACAGCCAAAGAACAAGGCCTCCTGCCCGAAGCCATTGCAGACGCCTATTGGGGTAATGCAACAACAGATCAAGTCATCGAACAAACCTTAGCCGAATATCCCGTCCAATTCGAAAAATTGGGCGACCCTTCTGAG
>JABIFK010000285.1 GCA_018650745.1 Candidatus Latescibacterota bacterium
ATCTTTAACTCGGCCAATCGCTTTTTTAAAGTGGCAGACACATCTCGCGCTTCTTCGAGCCCTTGCTCCAATGCGGTAATAACTTCGCTCACCACTACTTTTTGATGCAAAGCTTTACGAGCCAACTCTTCTTCGCCAGCGCTCATCGCTGCTTCTGCCTTTTTTTGCCACACAGCTTCATCTTCTTTCTTTACTACCAACTGTTTCTCCAACATCTTTTCATTTGCAACAGCCCGCCCAACAGCCCCAACCGCATCATCAAGGGCGCCTTCCATATCCAGCACCATCTGACGTACCATCTTTTTGGGGTCTTCTAAACGTGTCAAAAAATCATCTACTTCTGCTCTGACAACATCTGTCATTCGGGACAAAGCTCCTCTAGCCATATCTTGCTCCTTTCAAAGTATGAGTTCAATTCACACTCTACCTTTTCGCAAGCCCTGTGCCAACAATCATTTTAAACCTCAATATCAAAACAAACGTTGAAATTATAACCATTTAGAAAAATTCAACAAAAAACAAACCGCCCAGACATTGGTAAAATGCACCAATCTGAGCGGTTGAATACACCACAATCGTGGGAGAAACCACCACGCATACCCGTAGTATAAGAAAATTACACCAAATGCCTAATCCTGCGTCACTTATGAGCCAGCCAATGCATACTCTAACCTCAAATGTACCTGAACAGCATCATAAGGTTTGGTCAAAAAATCATCTGCACCCAATGCCATTGCTTTTTCGGCAATACCCTCATCATTTAGAGCCGTTAAAAAGAGCACCTTCGTTTGATCTCCCCGAGCACGCATTTGACGCAAAACTTCTAGACCATCTAAGTCGGGCATAAAAATATCAAGCAGAACCGCATCAAAGGATTTACTCGCTAGCTTAAGCAAGGCTTCTTGACCATTAAATGCCGCTTCGGCATGATAACCCTGCTCGCTCAAGACCTCTAACAAACTCATCGCCACATCGGTATCATCGTCAACCACCAAAACACGCCCAGACATTGATGTGCTGCTATGAACGGGTTCTAACATCATAGGGCGTTTGGGCTGCTGTTCATCAATGGCCCAATGCAACAAATGCATCAAATCTGGCCATTTGAAAGGTTTGGCCAAACAATAAGACACACCCAAATTAAAAATACCATCACGAACCATTTGGTAAGTTGCAAACCCCGACATAATGAAGACTTTGGCCTTAGGCGCCACTTCACGCAGTGCCCGAATGACATGAATGCCAGACAAATAGACCCGTTGTGCAAAACCAGATTCACCCAATTTGATGTCTATGAGTGCAATATCGACATGATGGTTCCGCACATAATCTACGGCACTCTCACCTGTGGGCATCATAGCAATGGCTTCTTTTGGGTATCCACGCGAAACCAATACTTCATACACCATTTCTGACAATTGTAGTTCGTCTTCGACAATCAACAACTGAGCAGGACGATCATAAAATTCAAAACGCTCAGGAACAGGTTCTGATTGTGGGTGCTCATCAAGCACACCCAATCGGTTCAACAGATACTTCAAATCGGCATATTGCCAACTCTGAATTTCTGGATCTTTTAATGCATCATGATAACATGCCAAACTCAAATGATGCGCCATGTTCATTCTCCCCGACAATATCGTACTAAAAAGAAAACAACCCGACCTACTTAAAGCTGGGAAATATTCACCTACAAAGCAACCTATTTCCTTCGTTGTTTTTGAAGTCTCCAAATAGCCTATTGTATAAACAGTGACAGTTCAGCACCTTACCTACAACAATGATAGAGCAATTATGTTTATTTCCCAAAACAGACGTCTTATCTCTTTTTAAGAATCAGCCATTAACTGTCTGCAAACTGGGAATTTGTACATAAAAACGGGACGCCAAAAGGTTTCCCTTCTGACGTCCCAGTTGTTTTTCCCTGCGCCGGGGAGCTACTAAAAGCCCAGACCGACCGTCAACCAATGGTTGTCTTGGAAGAATTCGGTCTTCCCATAGGCATAATCGACACGAAACGACTTGTCTTTGTTGCCCATAGGTACATTGAGACCAAATCCAAACGAGGGCCCAAGAATATATTCTTTGTTGAACCCATTGGGCAGCGCTTCGCCCGTAGGGGACACGGCATATCCACCGCGTAATTGAAGCATGTGGCGCACATCGTACTCTATACCTGCTTGATATTCATCTGTGGCCAAGTTGTTATTGCGAAATGTTGCTGAAAATGTTGCTTTACCCAAGTCGGTGGCCAAGAAATCATACGCAATGCCAATTTCAACCGATGTGGGCAATTCAGCAGACGCCAATGATGTGCGAAAAATACGCGATGTAGCTTGTGGATCCGCATTTGGAATGGCATCGGACAAGCTCACCGTGCGATCCAAATCGGGACCATCAAAGCGTAAATCGGGACCAAAGTTTCGCATGGCAATTGCAAACGTTAAACCTTCGAGTGCGGTTTTGTACTGAAAACCAAAATCGAAAGCCATCCCACTTGCAGTTTCCCGTTTAATGCCTTCGTGAATAAACTTAAAGGTTGTACCAAATGCGACACGATCGGTCAACATTTGTGAATAAGTAAAAGACACGCACGAAAACGTTGGATTGAGCACTTCACCCGTACCTTCGGGCGAAGTTTCGGTGGTCACAACAATATCACCCACCGAAAAAACCTTTGCACTCACACCCACCGCAATATCATCACGCAGTTTGGTAGTGACTGCAAAATAATTCATGCTCATATCGGCCATATAATCCAAGTAGGAAAATACGGCTTCACGCTTGGTTCCACCAAACACGACACCCGATGGGTTCCAATGCATGGCTTCTGCACCACTCACACTGGCCAAGATGGCACCGCCCAAAGCGGTTCCTCGTGACCCAGCAGGAATGCGCAACTCTTGAGCAGCGGCTGTACCAATACGACTCTGATCGCCTGCGTCGGCGCTTGAAACAATGAGCGCACAACTCAACAGACATGCAGAAAAGATCTGCCGAAACATATTTATACCTCCTTCATCACGGTTCGTTTAATAGCCAGTGAGGGTTTCTGCTTCCATAAATACAGCGCACTTCACAAAGTGTGTGCCAATGCCCGGCGCATCAAAATGAGCAACATAAACGCCGCTGGCCACCAACACACCCTGATCTGATTTCAAATCCCAGGTTTCAAATGACAAACCATTGTTGTGTGGTATGGTGCGTACCAGATCACCTGTTAGACTAAAGATTCGAACCGTGCAATCTTTGGGCAGATTCGTAAAGCGCATCTGACGCGCCAAAGAATTCAACTCGTAAGAAGACCGACCCAAATAGGGATTCGGCACTGCCAAAACTTTCGATAAATCAATTGCTGCCAATTCTTGATCATCAATAACAGCCCCAGTGGTGCCAAATGCAAATACATCACTGGTGCCATTCACGTGATTGGCCGCAATTGAAAACACATCACCATCTTGAGGGAAACGCGTAGCTTGACGGCGTGCAGCAAACACAATGTACATAATGGGTGGGGCAGGTGCATCATTGATCAACCCCTGTGACAACTCGGCCAAATTGCTGTCATCAGTAGGC
>JABIFK010000372.1 GCA_018650745.1 Candidatus Latescibacterota bacterium
CGATAAACCCCCCGACGCACACGACACCATAGGCATGATCGCCATTGACAAACACGGCGACATCGCCGCTGCCTGCACAACAAGTGGCGTCGCCTTCAAATTACCCGGTCGCGTAGGAGATTCCCCTCTCATTGGCAGCGGGCTATACGCCGACAATGAAGTGGGTGCCGCAGCTGCCACAGGACAAGGTGAAGAAATTGCCCGTACCTGTGGGTCTTATGCCATTATCGAACACATGCGCCAAGGAAAATCACCTCAGGAAGCCTGTGAAGCCGTTGTCCAGCACCTCACCAAACGCGTGCCCACATCCCAACAATTTCAAATGGCCTACATCGCCATTGACAAACACGGCAACTACGGTGGCGCAGCAGCCCGGGACAACTTTCATTTTGCCGTGACAACAGACAATGAAAACAACCTCTACCCCGCCAAATATTTCATACAAAACGAAACAACATAAACCAACGTGGCATCTCTAAAAATATACGGGAAGCCGATGAGTCGGCTTCCCGTATATTTTTTATGCAACGTAAGACCTCTGCCAACCGTCCAAACATGTGATCCAAATCACATCAAAACCAACAAAACAGCGGTATTAAAGGTAGCTTCATCGTATAACAGATCACAATTTCCGTTTGCCTAAATATCTTATTTGCTTACGTTTCTTCTATGCGATTTTTCCGCCTCATATTTTTAGCATCAAAACACCCTTTCCGAGCCTATTTTTTGTGGTTTGCCTTAGGTTTGCTCTACCTGCTTGCCTATGTCTGGCCTCTATTTGCAGCTGAAACACCATCTGATTCCACACAAGTTGTACCAACCACCCAAGATGTAACCCAACCTGCCATACCCCTCCAAGATTCTCTCAGCACACCAACGATCAAAACCGACCCGATTGACGTCACCCCCCTACCAGACCCCAATCAACCCCCTCTAGACTGGATTACGCCTTCTGGCGACTCCACACAGGTACTGGACGATTTCGAATATCCAAAACGACTCAACAGTTATCCCGATGACATATGGGGAGGGCGCTCAGGACTTTTCTACAGAGAAACACCCAAAGCTGAGGTTTATTACAAAATCCAAAAGGAAGGTAAAAACCACTATCTCGCGGCCCAAACCACGGGTGAAGCCGTCAACTTTGGGCGTGAAACCAATATCAAATCTCGTGGTCGAGAAAGAAAAGCCAACCTCCGTCAGTACAAAAAGCTACGCTGGCGCTGGCGTGTACACAGTTTGCCCGAAGGGTCTGATGAGCGAGAAAGTAATACAAATGACAGTGCTGCAGCAGTACGTCTTGTGTTTCGTACTGGAATTCTTCCAACTTCGGGCAAATCTCTCAAATATATATGGAGTGAAACATTGCCTTCAGGCACCGTCATTAAGAGCGGAAACCAATATACCATTGTGTTACGCAGTGGCCAAAAAGACTTAGGCAAGTGGGTATGGGAAGAAATCAATGCCTATGACGATTACGTCCACTTATTTGGTGGTAACCCCCGTCCTGTAGATCTTTTAGGTTTGCTGACCGATTCGAACAACACAGATTCCTTTGTCAAAGCCGATTACGACGACATCACCTTTATTATACCAAGACCAGATAACGTAAAAATGATACCTGACTTTATGTTAGACAATCCCTAAAAGTGGGGGACCTATGACAAACAATCCGTTTAAAACTATCAACGCCAAGCATCTAAAACCGTTGATTCAAAATACAACAATGATTACCTTCTTAAGGGAACACATGTCGAGATTTTCGGCAACAATACGGAGGCAACAAATGAGCACAAAACATACGTGCATTCGAACCCTTGCAAAGTGCGGGTTACTCCTTACGACACTGTTATCGCCCACGTGGGCACAAAATGTTTCAGTAACCGACTACAGTGTGCCCGTCAGCCAATCCACCAATCTCAGAATTGACGGCCTAAGCTTCAGTTATGTCACTGAAGGTGAAGATGTACTTGTCGAAGGCGGCGATGCAGGTATTGTCTATAAAAAATTCTACAACTCATTGCCCTATGCGTATTCCTTCGACTTCTTGGGTTCAGCATCCTATAACCGAGAACCCTCAGGCAATCGTACAGGCACTTTTTCATCTGACTTTAGAATTCAGGTACAAAAATACTTCAAAGACACCAACAAATTCTTTTACTCATTTAGTCCCAATGTTCAATATCGTAAGAGCTTTGACCGCCCTCAAACCGATGTCACTGTCGGTTTGGGATATGGACGTTTTATCGACGCAACCGCATTGCGAAAAGCGGTGCGCATAGAAGATTTTCTGTATAAAGAAGGGGTTCTTGCCGACCTTCTGCCCAAAGAAACAATGGTTGAATTGGGGCACATCATCGACAAAGAAGATGAATACCGCGACTTGTATGATGATCGCAGCTACCAAAATTATTGGTATGAAGACATGAGCAACGAAATTACCAAAACGGGTTTGGTGCTCGATAAAATTGGCGCCATTGGCCTGTTGCGTATGCGCGAGGTACTCACACAAGAAACCATTAATGATCGCTTTTTTGGCTGGGATGTCAATCTCGGTGTACAAATGGAAGTCCTCACCGCCGAAGAAGGAGACAAGCGCAAAGACCCCGGCATGGCCTTCAACTTCCGTTATTCTCGCCCCATCAATTGGAGCACACAGGTCAACACAGACTTCCAATTCGATACCCCATTTAACGACGACTTTGGGCGAGAATACACACTGACACAAAACATCGATTTCATCTATGAAATCACCAACAGAATAGCCTTTACAACAACCAATACAATCCGCTTGCGCAAACAACGCCTAAGCGATGCAAAACTGAGCGTCAACTCGTCTATCGATTTTAACTTCTTTATCGAAAATAAAATCGTATTCAGGATATCAGATCAATTCTTCAAAGCCGAAGGAGCATCCTTTCGCCAAAGCTTCAATGTTGCACTCAGTTATAGAATCTTTTAAGTCAGACCCTCAAGCATTTCAACTAACCATTAAAAAAGAAACCGTTTCCGATCCAAAAATCCTAAAAAGGATATTTCATTTTTCCCAATAAAAAAACCTCCGAAGCGAACACGTATGTTCACCTCAGAGGTTCCAATAATCCGTCATCAAGCTCAAAAGCCAGATACGTCATTATCCATTGATTGTTTCTACTGCTTCCACCACGGCCTCAGCTGTAATGCCAAAATGCGCCCACGTTTCTTCCATGCCTACCGAAGGCGCAATGCGTGGATCCGTAATACCCACATGTGCGTGTGCAACCCCTTGCACAGATGCTGCGGTACCGACCAAAGCCGCAAAACCACGCAAACCCGTCTCCGGTGTACCAATTTTACCATCCTCAATGGTCACAACACCTTCATATTTCCCAACCAAATCAGATAACACACCCTCAGCAATCGGTAAACCATTCACAACATAAACATCCGTTGCAACACCTTTTCCATTGAGCGCCTCTGCTGCATGACCACCCAAATAAGCTGGTGCACCCAATGCAAAAATAGCGTGTTTGGCACCATCCGTTTGCCGATAAGCCGTCACAGCTTCCCATTCATCTTCTGGCCCCCACAACGGTCCTGAGCCATCTTGCTTTTGCAAAACAGGCAAGTCCGAATCACGCGGCACACCAATCACATGCCCACCATAATGAGCCGCCATATCTTTCACAGCCAAAAATGCAGATCGCGTGTCACTGGGTGCATAAAAACGATGCAAATAAGGCAAATACGTCAACGCCACATTGATCCAATCCAATCCCCAGCCCGAAAAGTGATCACGCCCCGTACACGCACCCACATGAGACAAGTGAAACACCACATTCAACCCTTCATTTACCCCATTCAAATTGCGCTGGTACTGCCACATATCAAATCCTTCACGCGCAATCCCTTCAAAAAATGCGGCAAATGTAGACACCACATTCAATTGTGGGCTGTGTGAACTCATTGCCAAACCATTGGCCATCAAAGTAGCCACTTGCTCTTCAATACTCATTTCAAATTGATGATCAGCAGCCAAATGAGAGCGTGCCGCAGACAGTTTTGTTGAGGGATCCAAATCACAGCTCACCACAAACACCTGATCGGCAAAAGATTCGGCTACCAATGCATATGCCGCTGATGCGCCATCACGTGGGCTGGCCTTGTCTTCGGCCAATAGCACACCACTCAATTTTTCTGCCGGAATCACCAAATTTTCACTGCCAGGTGCTGGGCGCGCAGTCGTTACCACCTGACGGGGGCCTTTTTGCCGAACCGCGTCCAATGCTGCAGCTTGTTCGTCTGCAACCTGAAACATAGGCCCAGACAATACGGTTTTTTCATCACGGCCCTTCATGCTCCCATCGTGATGGTTTTTTCCGCCTGGCAAGTCATTCACCAAAAATACACATTCAAACATCGGCTCCACATCGCGGTAACTCATCAGAGAACCCGGTACCCAAACCACCTTATCCATAGGCACATCATTTTTTCCCGCAAAAGCTTCTAACTCAGCCGTCACACCATATCGGTCACCAAATGCCGCAAGTGTCGTCTTTTCATCCGAATACCCCACCGGATAAATCAAGCTGGGTTTGCCTGCTTGTGCCAATTGGTAGGCTTCACGATACGCACCATACAACGCCACATTATCGTGCAACGATGGAATCTCCAAAACTTCAATCCCCAACGAAGCAACCACAGGTCTCGGGTCCACATCCATAATATTGGCCGTACTGCTCGACAACTGAATGCCGTTGCGATGCATCACAAACGTAATCGGTGCCCCTTGTGTCGATGCGCCATTAAAGCCATTTAATGCTTGGCCCGAAATCCACCCAGCATCTCCACAATGGGTGATTACCCACGCGTGGTCATGAAGCGCCTTTTTACCCAACGCCTGGCCCACAGCCACCGGAACCATCACGCCCAAACGCCCACCATTAAGCTGTGTGCCACCGGGCAACCAAGCCACATGCCCCGGAAAGTCCAGACCTCTGCGAAACCCTGTCACAACTTCATCGGCATCTACAAAGCCATATGCAGCCAACGCCGCAAAATAGCCGATACTGGTATGGGCATGTTCAATCGTATACGTAATTTTTTCATAGTCTGACACGGCCAAACTCATCAGCAGCCCAGGAATCAACTCCAAACCACCACCCAAGTGATCCAATTCACCAATTTCAGCCAGCGAGGACAAAGATCGAATGGCAGTAGTGGCCGCATCAACCTGCAATGCGCCCAAAGCCAAGTCATCCGCCTTACTTAAAGCATCCGTATTAGCAATATCAATTTGAAATGCCAAAGCCTTTGACGTAATCTGATCACCCAAAAATTGAGCATCGCCCAACAAGGCCTCATTACGTACGGCTTGTTGCTCCGTCAAATTTCCTAAATTAGACATACCATACCTCCAAACAAATAAAAACAATATTGTCATGTGATGAATTCTAAAAATACACCCTCATATCCAAAAAGGCCAGCACTTTCCACGCATCAAAAGTACTGGCCTCAAGGCATCTCGTATGGTATTTTAGTATAAAATCAATCACAGATCTCAAGTCAAAATGTCACAGGTCAACAAAAACAGTGTAGATTTCAAGTTTTTCGACGCGTGACCTGCGACCTGCAACTTGTGGCAAGCCCTTCAATTTCCAAAGGAGCTTCAAGATGACCATGATAGCCGCACAAATGTACACCGTTCGAGAATTTACCAAAACTCCCGAAGACATTACCAAATCCATTCAAAAAGTCAAAGACATTGGGTACGATGCCATGCAAGTTTCTGGTTTTGGCCCCATAGACCCCAATGAACTGCGCAAAATTGCCGATGACATTGGTGTAGAAATTTGCGCCACACATACGGGCTTTGATCGCATGCGCGAAGAAACACAAGCCGTCATTGACGAGCACCACATTCTCGGTTGCAAATACCCAGCCATTGGCGGGTTGCCCCAATCTTATAGAGAAGACGGTGAAGCAGGATACAAACAATTTGCACAAGAAGCTTCAGAAGTGGGTCGCAAATTTGCCGAAGCAGGTCTAACCTTTGGTTATCACAACCACAATTTTGAATTTCAAAAATTCGGCAACCGCACCGCACTTGAAATCATTTTAGAAGAAAGTGATCCCAAGGCCGTACAACTCGAAATTGATGTTTATTGGATACAAGCCGGTGGTGCAGACCCTGCCGCCTGGATCAAAAAAGCCAATGGTCGCATTGACCTCATCCACGTCAAAGACATGGCCATTGAAGGCCGCGAACAACGCTTTGCCGAGGTGGGCGAAGGCAATATGAATTGGGAAGCCATTCTCGAAGCTGGCCGCGAATCGGGCACCCGTTGGTACATTGTTGAACAAGATCGGTGTTATGACCGCGATCCTTTTGACAGCCTCAAAATCAGCTTTAACAACCTCAAAGGCATGGGGCTTTCATAGCGTGTTACAATTGGCCGACAACGCAGAACAGACTATACCGTTTGAAACGCGCAGCATCGAAAACGTGTCCCAATCAGAAGTGGTCGCTTTTATTCACCACATTTTATCCAGTGAATGCGGCATGCGAGTGCGCAGGCAACTCGAATCTTCTGTAGCACAATTTTTCGAACACTTCGACACCAACACGCACCTGTTTACCGCATACTACGACAACGATAGGCTCTGTGGTCTTTTGGGCGTTAATTTTCGAAGTGAAACAACTGCCATACTCAAATGGATCTTTGTTGCCCAAGAAGCACGCAACAAGGGGCTGGGCAGTTATCTCATTGACTCAGCAATCTCTTTTGCACATCAAACGGGTTACCAACGCCTGATTCTTTGCACGGCCACTAAAATGGAAGCCGCACATTATCTTTATCGCAAAAAGGGATTTGTCTTCAAAGAAGATGTCACCTTCTGGCGACGCCCCATGAAAATCCTCGAATGCGATCTCAGTACCGTCTCATAAAAAAAGCCCGTGTCAGAAATGACACGGGCTTTTTTTACTTTTGTCTTTACTCCACTTTTGTTTTTGCCTTTACTCCCCTTCCTTTAGGAGGGCCGGGGGTAGGTGCCTTTTTCACCCATACACATCCATCAAACCACCCGCATGTGCATGTTGTCCATAATCCAATTTAATTGCAGGAGACGAAACAGACGGTTCCGGAACCTCTGGCAATCCATCTCCTTTTTCTTTCTCACCCACATCCAATCCATTTTCCACACCAAAATCACCCGTTTCACCTTCTTCAGGCACTTCAGATACAGACACTCCCTCAGCTTCAGGCAAACCCGTCTCAGATACACTTCGATCAGTTTCATCCGCACCCGAAACACCTTGTCCAGTCGGCAATTCAGGTGCACGTTCTTCATTTTCTTCACCACCCGTTTCACCCAAAATATCTTCTGCACCTTCTGAATTCCCAACCCCTTCCACCTCACCACTGCCTTCCTGACTCTCCTCTAACTTAGCCTCCGCGATCTCTTGCCGTGCTTTTACTTCCATCTGTGCAGCCGCTGCTGCTGCTTTACGATCTTGTCCCGAGGGTTCTGCTGGCGCCAAAGCAGCCTGTCGAATGGTTTGCGCCTTTCGAATAGTATCTTCAGGATCACGCTCTGCCGACGTATCAATAGAGACCTCCCCCCCCACAGCATAACGTTTCCCATCTGGCCCCGCTTGATACTCATAAGAAATACCGCCCCGCACATGTTGTCCACCCGCTGCGACATGTGCATGCTCATGGGTGCGCACCTCTTGGTCACGCCGCTTCAATTCTTCCACCTGCTTTTTTTCTTCTTCACTCAACTCAACATCACCCGTCAACACATCGCGTTCGGTTTCTTTTGTCAATTCCGCTTCTGTTTCACCTTCCGTCTCTGTTTCTCCAGACGAACTTGCCCCTTCTTCAGCCTCTTCAGCACCCAAAACAGCGTGCAAATCAGGAATAGGTGTGCCATTCACCTCGGGTGCCTTCTTCTCTTCTTCTCCAGCCAAAGCAGCCCCATGTCCCGTACCACAATTTTGACAAAATCCAAAATCACCCGAAACCTCAAATTTGGATGCAGTTTGCCCAGGCAGAGCATCAGCAGCACCCATTACCGCTTGCGAGGGCTCAAACCGATCTGTTTTGTCAACAGGCGCCGCTCCAATAAGTTCTGCCAGATCTTCCGATCGGCCGTTAGGAACAAGCGAAACCATTGTTTGAATAGAAGATGTGGATCCAGAAACTTGCATCTTAATAGAACCTTTACACAGCTCATGAACTGTTTTAACCACATATTTTTACTACTTTCCCCCTAATCATGTTATCGGCCAAACACCTCCAATCTTTAATATTTTTTAAACTATTGATTTCATTGACAATACAGCACCCATTTGCTATCTTGCACTCACAAATCGATTTTTTAAGGATGCACTTTTTACTGGAGTTTTTCATGCCCTACGAAGATCATATCCAACAAGCCAAAGATGCCGTTACCTGCGCCATACTCACCATCAGCGACACCCGCACAGAAGCCGATGACAAAAGTGGCAAAATTATCCAGGAATTGCTCCAAGAAGCCGGACACCAAATCGGTTTTTATCAAGTTGTCAAAGATGAAGCCCCTCAAATTCGAGAGCAAATCACTCAAATTGCCACAGAAGGCAAATGCCAAGTCATTCTCACAAATGGCGGTACAGGCATTGCAGCACGTGATACCACATATGAGGCTGTGACTTCCTTGCTCGAAAAACGACTCGACGGGTTTGGCGAAATCTTCCGCTTTCTAAGCTGGGAAGACATTGGCTCAGGCGCAATGCTCTCACGTGCCGTTGCAGGTGTTTACAAAGACACCATGATATTTTGTATGCCCGGTTCATCAGGCGCCGTTCGTCTGGCAATGGAAAAACTCATCGTTCCTGAGTTATCTCACCTCGTGTGGGAAATCTGGCGTCAAAAATGACCCGTCTCTCCTTTTACATATTATGCCGAGTACGCTTAGAATGCGTGTACCTTTTTGCTTTTTGCTTTTTATCCTTTGGGGTTACACAAGCAGAGATTTTGGTTGTCGAAATTGCCAACACCAATGACTATTTGCAATCCAATATCTCAGTCAAACTTCATGGCAATCAAATTACCCAACAAACAACCACCGACACCACCGGCCGATGCCGATTTTATGCGTTGCCCCCAGGCCAATACAACATCACCTACACGTATCAAAATCAGTCCACGACACATCACAACATCCTCATAGCGCCCGACGCAATTACCGAACTCATCTTAACCACACACTCAGCACACCACCAAATCAACTATTTACGTACTGGCACAGCACACGACATCACCTTGTCGATGTTACAAAAAGGCCCCATTCACAACATCACCCAATGGGCAACCTCTCAACCTGGCATTTCGCAACATCAAAACAAATTGCATTTTAGAGGCGGACGGTCAGAAGAAGTACGCATCTACATAGACGGCATCCCCGAACCTGTTAGCCATCAAGGGCAAATCGTCACCTCTCCAACCACAGCCAATGCCACACATGTAACCCTTGTCAAAAGTGGCTTCAATGCCCAATACGGTCAGGCCATGTCGGGCATTATTCACGTGGTCACACCACACCACCCGCGTAACCTTTTTGGTCACATTGAAGGGCACACAGATCATCCATCGGGTTATGGTCAAAACCAGTTGGCAACCACACTTGGCAGCTCACTTTTTGATCATAAAATCGCAACCATCATCACCACCAACTGGCAACACGCAACAGACGCAGACCCCCGACACAGTGTGAATGTGCAAGAAAATGAAAAAGACCTTTTGCCACCAACAGATTTCCAAAATCTGTCCAAAGGCCAATTGCCTTACAACAGTCAAACAATTTACGCCCTGCGTGGTTACGTTAAAGTCGGGTTATTCCATAACCTAAGGATCCAGACAAGATTCACGCATAACAAACAAGAGCGTCAATACTACGAACACACGTACCGTTACAATCTGCGCCACACACCCAAAACAGAGCATCGTACAAACAGTTTCACCACCCAATTACACTGGCAAAAAGACCACACCCATCTCACAGCCCGTATATCGCAAACAACCCATCACTACCATCAGGGCGATGGCACCCATTTCAATATGCTCTTTGCTTATGGTCGCCCCACAGGCAATCCCAGCGTTGACAGCCATCAACTTTTTTGGCTAGGCGACCAAACAAACACACCCACCGAAATCACACCCGATGGTTTTTCTCTTCAAGACGAAGGACACGTTTACAACGAGTTCTTCAAACAAAAAATCAAAACACGCACCCCAATTGATCTACACATCACCACGCAACTCACCCCCAATAACACCGTGCAAGCCGGGCTCCAGATCAACTTCCACACCTTACGATCCTACCAACATTTAACGCCCACATTCATATCTCGCACAAATCAACGCCTGAGAAACGTTATCAAATATGGTTATGATCTCGATCTGCAAACCCAATCTATTCAAACAACCTCAAGCGCACATACACCCCGAAATGCCGCAGCTTATGCACACAGTAAAACCGAATTTAAAGACATCGTTATCGATTTTGGTATGCGATTTGACTATTTTTCTGCACGCACACAAGCCCCCATCAATGATATTGACCCATTTGCCGGTGACGCCAAATTAGATGAAAACGAACGCACCCGTTCACGATCAAACCTTTCTCTAAGCCCTCGGATAGGCCTCAACTTAAATATCACATCCCAAACAGCTTTCCACTCACACTTTGGCGTTTTTCGACAAATGCCCGCCTTTTCAACACTTTTTACAGACCTCAATTATTTTGCACAACGGGTTTCACAATCTCGCACCACATATGCGTTTGGCAACCCCAACTTGGTTTTGGCACGCACCAGCGCATTTGAAATGGGATTGTCACATAAGCTCTCATCTCAAACCCAACTCGATGCCACAGTTTATATCAAACGCAGCGTAGCATTGGCACAGCGCACCACCCTTTTAGCCCAACCGGCCCACTACGATACTTATCGCAATACCAACATTGCAACGCTTCGTGGCGTAGAAGTAACCGCACAATTTCAACCAGATCCTTTTCTGTCTTGTCAAGTTGCCTATGCATATGCATACCATGCAGGTACCGGAGTGTCAGACTATCCAGAAATAGATTTGGCACCAGGATTCCCAACATATTTAGGCACACCTTCCACAAATTCAATTCCACTTTCCTCTGAACGCCGTCATACACTCAATGCACAGCTCAATCTTAATTTCCCGGCTTCATTTTGGGCATATGCCCTCGTGCGAACAAGCACCGGACGCGCATATACCCCCACAGAACCCATCAGTGCCCAAATAGGATTTCTAAATACCATCCCCAACAGTGGTGCCCTAAATTCTGCACGCACCTCAGGATTTTTTCAAATGGATCTTAAAACTGGCAAAACCTTTAACCTACGCGCCGTTCAAATACATTTTTATGTTATGGCAAGCAACATCACCAATCACTTAAACACCCGTGCAGTCTATTCTGACACTGGCCAACCCAATGTTTCGGGTTGGTTAACCACAGAAGATGGTCGCGAGTTTCTCACACAATTTGGAGAAACAGGCCGTCAAAAGTATCAAATAAAAGAACAAAATCCACTCAACAATGGCTCACCACGACAAGTACACTTTGGAACCCGCATCCAATTTTAAAAACACAGCAAACTAAAAAAAGCCTCGCATAACTGGGCGAGGCTTTTTGCTTTTTGGGGAATATAGTGGGGGTTCGTGCCTTCTACGCGCAGCTCCACTGCTTGTTATAGGCTATGCCTGTGCGTAATTAAAACCATTTCCAATCTAATCCATATGCCAAACCCACCGTCAAATCGGTTCGAAAAGCAACCCCACTTACAGGTACATCTCTAATCTTATCCACACGGTAAATAAAATTGTTCTGCCGCACAGTCAAACTCAATGACCCTGCCAATGGAAAGCTTAAGGTATTGTAATTCTCAATTGAAATCACTTTTCGATCCGTCAGGCCAAAGAAGCTCTTTACCTGAGAACGCAACCGGCCACCTTGCTGCAAGCGCCGTTGATACGTGGCACTTATCTCTGCACCAAAATCGCTTTGACTTTCGGCAAAATCCCGTTGTCCACGACCAGCAAATCGGATCACGAACCGTCCTGTGCGCCGCTGGAAACCCAAACTAGACCGCAATTGAAAAGGCCGTGTCCCATTTCCCGATGTAAAAGCCGTGTTAATACCACTGCTCACAAACGGGTGCACTTGCCACCTCTGAATACGACGACGATAGGTCAGCTCTGCATCAAACCGATCCGACGACGTCTCCAGTTCGCCAAATGAAGTACCCACCTGACCAAAATCATTCTGATTCTCAAACAATACCGCATGAGGTCCAGATTCATAGCTCGTGTGGTATCGCGTACTCATATTCCAAGCAACGCTCGTTTCACCTCTTAAAAAAGACACCCGCTCTTTATTTGCCTGATAAGACTCTGCCGTTCGATCAACATAATTCCGCCGAAACGCCCCTTCTACAGACCAACCCGACCGCCACACAGGTCGCCGATCCAACACCGAAAAAGTTCTCGGACCCAATGTCCCCCAAGCCTTCAGACCATTCACCAGCAACGAGCGCAATACAATACCCGTGCGCTGTAA
>JABIFK010000070.1 GCA_018650745.1 Candidatus Latescibacterota bacterium
AACATCGCCGGTCAAGTACAAGCCATATGCAAAGCAGGCACCATATTCTTCTGGCATGCAAACCTCTGGCATTCGGCACGCAGCAACACCACAGACCAGGATCGTTACATGCTCAAACTGCGCCTCAACCCCACCGTGCGCCAAACACGATTGTGGAATACCGATGACATTGACAGCCCAGAAATTCCGGGTATTCTCACCCAAAAAATCGACTGGCATGGCCAACGCAACCGCATCGAAATTATGAACCGCATCAAACTCTGGCGATTCATGTCAGGTGATAACGATTTTGATACGGGTTCCTTATGGTGGACACGCGTTGAAAACACACCCGATATCATTCATCGAGAACAACGCATGAGTATTTAAGGAAGTCACAGGTCAACAAGTCTCAGGTCACAGGTCACAGGTCAATACCTTGAATAGGTTATAGCTTTTTCTGGTTTTGACTTGTGACCTGTGACCTTCTGTTTGAGATTTTTTTGATTTAGGACGTAATCATTATGCCAACAGAAATGGAAAACTACCTCTTCGACCTGCGCGGATATATCATTCTCAAAAATGCGATTGATCCAGATCATATTAAAGCGCTCAATGCAGGTTTAGATGCACTCAATCCCGAAGACCCCGAGTGGGGGTGGAAGGGGAATCTGTATCGACGTCCCGGTGGTGGCGATCAAATCCAACAAATCTTTGAAGCCGGCGAACCCTTCGAACGCATTATCGATCACCCCTCTTGGATGGACCACGTTCGCCACTATGTGGGCAGTACAGACGGCTTGTTCATTGACGAAGCCGTTGCCATCATTCGCGGACCTGGCGGTGCCATTCGTCTCCACTCGGGCGGGCACAAACGCCGCATTCGCACACAGTTTCGGTTTCACGACAATCAGTTCCGCTGTGGACAAATCAATGTCATGATCGCCCTTACCGAATTTGGCCCAGGCGATGGAGCCACCATGGTCATTCCCGGCAGCCACAAATCCAACCTTTTACACCCCGCATTTCATTTAGACCAAAGTGATACCGCATCTTTAGAAAGTGTTGCATGCGCCACAGAAGCACACATATCTGCCGGTGATGTCCTGCTCTTTGTCGATTGTTTGGCCCACGGCTCTGCTCGCCGTTCGAACCCTGGGCAACGCCGATCCATACTCTATCGATACGGTCCCAAATGGGGACACAATCGCGGCGGTTATGAACCCTCCAATGAATTACTCGAACGTCTCACACCCGAACGACGAAAAATCATTCAGCCCGTCGCACCTAAATTACCACCGGGCATAACAAGGCCTTAAAAAGCTACAAAATTCTATCATCAAAGAAGCTCTGGATATCACATATCCAGAGCTTCTTTTTTGCCTACTCGAAATCATTGCTCCCACACCCAGAGTTCCCTATCTTACACGCCAATCATATTCCTTTTCAATTATCATAGATAGGTCTTTACATGCCCACACACAATCCACCAGGCTTTTACCCCTTCTGGTTTTGGAACGACACCCTCAACGAAAAAGAAATCCGCTGGCAAATTGCCCAAATGGCCGAGCAAGGCATCCGAGGGTTCTTCATTCACCCCCGACAAGGTCTCAAACAACCCTATCTATCCGACGCCTTCTTCGACATGGTCGAAGTTGCCATTCATGCAGCAGAACAACACAACATGCTTGTGCACCTTTACGATGAATACCCCTATCCCAGCGGCATAGCAGGCGGTGAAGTAACAGAAGGCAACCCGCACTTTCAGGGCACACGACTTACACAACGAAAGTATGACACGTACGGTGGTCCCATTCGCAAAGCGTTACCACGTGGGAACGTTTTATCGTGCATCGCCTACCCAGTTAAAAATGACCAAGTAGATTGGAACAAAGGAATCGACCTCCGGTCCAGTGTCGGCATGGTACTTGCCGACGCATCCTATAATGTAGCCGGTCTCACCCAATACAATCAAAAACGTTACTTTGCCAGCAATCCGGTTCCCATCCTCGAAACCATCTTACCCGAGGGCACACATCGCATCTTCGTCTCTGTCCAAACACAAATCACCACACATAAATACTGGGGTTACTACACAGACATTATGAATCCCGAAGCCGTACAGCACTACATCAACCTGACCCACGGCCGTTATTACAATCGTTTTGCCGACAAATTTGGCAACACCATTCGTTCCATCTTTGTCGATGAAACTTTACCCAGTTGGTCAACGCTGCTTCCCCAAGCATTTCAAACCACCTATGGTTACAATCTCATCCCATTATTACACGCACTGCAAGATCCCGCACATCCCAAACACCTTCAAGTCACCAAAGATTATCATCAATTGCAATATGAGCACTTTCTCAACAGCTACGACAAACCCATGCAAAAATGGTGTGAAGAACACGGCATTGCCTACTCCGGTGAAAAAGGAAGCATGCGCCTCTCCCAATTACAATACATGCACATTCCCGGATGCGACCCCGGACACACCAAAGCCGGTGCAGAAGAACTCGACACCCTCACTGGCGACACGCGCCGCAGTGCAAAAGCCACCGCATCTGCCGCCTACTTCTACAACAAAGAAGGTGCCCTCGATGAATGTTATCACAGCCTCGGTTGGAGTGGCACCGTACAAGATGCCAAATTCATTGCCGAGTCTCTAATCCTCATGGACATTCGTTACCTCGTCCCACATGGTTTTTTCTACTCTACCCATGCCCTCAAAAAACACGACGCACCGCCCACCTTCTTTTTTCAAATGCCCTACTGGCCGTTGTGGAAAAATCTGTCCGACCACATTAACAAGTTATACGAACATTTCGAAGGCACCCACATCCCAGCCGAAACACTTCTCATCGATCACGCCACCGTCTTGCCCACAAGCGAAGACATCAAAACCGACGACACCATTCGTAACACCCTCATTCAAAACCAACTCGATTTCCTCATCGTTGACACCGACATCCTCGAATCGGGCACCATCGAAAACGGACATGTTCGCATCAAAGACATCGCTGCCAAACTCGTGATCTGCCCACCTGGCAGACACATCGAAGAACCCCTTGCAAATTGGCTCGCTGCTTTTGAAAAACAAGGCGGTCACGTCCTCCATATCCAACGTGACGATTCACCAAACACCATGTGTGATCAAATATTGAACATCGTCCAACCGCACCTCAATGTGCGAGCAACATCAGGTGACCTCACAAAACTCCAACTTGTTACCCGCACCAATGGCGACCGCACATTACATTTTCTCATCAACACCGGAAGCGACACACTCCAGCTCATTTTTGACCAACCGCTCAATGAAATCCCTCTGAGTCGTTTACCCGTATGTCTACACAACAACCAACGCACCCTTGCCCCGTTCGAATCCACGCTTCTCGAAGCCGTCGCACCCATATCAATACCCGAACTTCCACAGATCACCATCCCCATCACAGGCGAAACCAAAGTCACTCCCAAAGACAAAAATCTTCTCCGCCTCTACGACTGGGACATGTCACTCCTCGATCCACAAAACAATATCATCCAAACCGAAACCGTACCCGCCATCCCCATCACCAACCAATTGGCACATGGCAACTTTCGCTTCACACCTCAAATCGACATGCAATTCGGCATCATGCCCAATTTTAGCCTACCAGAACTTAGAGTGCGCTACACCACCACCTTTGAAAACACATACGACGGCCGAGTCGAACTCGTCATGGAACCCGAATCCCTCATGGGCGAATGGGCCATCCGCGTCAACGACTCAGATCCCCTCGTATCTCCTGAATTTGCCCAACTCAACGCCCATGTACGCGGCAGCCTCGGCACCAACATCACGCCCTTTATCCAACAAGGCACCAACACCATCACCATAGACCTCATCACTCACCGACCCGATGGCGGCCTAGTCAACCCCCTCTACCTTGCCGGTGACTTTGCCGTCAACCTCAATCCCATCTCCCTATGCACACGCCCCGAAACAGGCGGCTTTGAAACCTACGAGCAAAACGGCCTCCCCTTTTACGCAGGCATCATCGAATACGAAATGCTCTTTACCTTGGACGCGATTCCCGATGGTAATAATCTCTTGGCCAATCTCACCTTCGAAGACACCTTCCTCGAAGCCTGCGAAATTGCCATCAACGATTCTGACTATCAACCGCTTCTTTGGTCACCTTACACATGCGCCATTTCACGCAACATTTTGAACCAAGGGGTAAACACCGCCAAAATTCGCGTATACACATCCCTCATTCGCTCCTTTGAGGGCCAGCGCTTTGATCATGATACACACACCTATCACGATATCGGTTAACCCATTACCAAAGAGACCCAAACAATGAACCCAGCCATCCAACTTTCCAGAGACGTCGCCCTCGACAAACTCAAACCCTCCAAAAGCGATCTCGAACACGGCCTCGAACTCCACAAGAATGCCCTTGTCATAGAATCCTATGGCCTCGGCCTCGGCGCCCCCGTCGATCCCGACCGGCTCAACGAAGCCATCGAAGCCGGCGCCTCAGATCGTGAGCTGCAAGACCTCTCCGAAGACATGCGCATGACCCGCTGGGCCACTGTGCCCAAACTCACCCAAGAATACCAAGAAGC
>JABIFK010000069.1 GCA_018650745.1 Candidatus Latescibacterota bacterium
ATAAAAAGGGTGTGCCGGTGATGGTGGATGCCGCTGCGCAATTGCCACCGCGATCAAATTTGACGGAATTCGTTGAGATGGGCGCTAGTTTGGTGACGTTTAGCGGCGGTAAGGGATTGAGTGGGCCTCAAAGTTCGGGTTTGGTGGTTGGTAAAAAAGAATATGTGGATGCAGTGCGATTAAATTCAAGTCCTTATTCAGCTGTTGGGCGCAGTATGAAGGTGGGCAAAGAAGAGATTTTGGGTTTGGTGGCGGCCATTGATGTGTTTTTGGACCGAAGCGATGATGATGATCGTACGCGTTGGCTCAAACAGGCAACGGTTGTGGTGGATGCCCTTTCTCATTTGCCCGATGTGAAGGCTTATGTGATGACCGAGGGACAAGAAGCGGCACCAGACTTTGCACCACGTGCATATGTTGATTTAGCGGATGTGCAAAAACGTGAGGTGATGAAAGCGTTGCGTGAAGGGGATCCTTCGATTGTGGTGCGTAGCCAAACCAAGGGCATTTTGATTGAGCCGATGACAATGCAGGGGGGTGAAGAAGAGAGTGTTGCAAAACGATTGGCAGAGGTGTTGGCATGATTGATGCACATTTTCATTTAACACACAAAGGACGTTCGTGGGAAGACACCATCGCGCATATTGAGAATATTGGTGCCGAGAAGGCTGTGATTTTACCCATAGAGGGCGGCGATGATGAGTTTGACTGGAAGACGGAAGAAGTGGTTGCTGCATATGAGAAATACCCGGATCAGATTATCCCTTTTTGTCATGTGGATGTCAGACGCGCAGATGCCGTAGCTGTTTTGGAGAAGTGGGCTGATACAGGTGTTTTTAAGGGGTTTGGAGAGCAGAAGCAACATATCCGTTTAGATGATCCACGTTTGGAAAGTGTGCTGGCGATATGCAATACACTGGCATGGCCCGTGACGTGGCATTTTCAAGATGGGGCAAATGGATATAATCAAGGTTTGGATCATTTGGAAGTGTTGTTGAACAAATTCCCAAAAGTGAAATTTATCGGTCATGCGCAGACATGGTGGACGCATATTAGTGCAGATGTGCCATCACCAGATGAGACGTTGTATCCAAAGGGTTCCATAGAATCTGGTGGTTTGGCCGATCGTTTGTTATCCGATTATGAAAATATGTTTGCCGATTTGTCTGCTGGGTCGGGATTGGGCGGTTTGACACGCGATGAAGAATTCTCTGCTGGTTTTTTCAAGCGCCATGCCAAGAAATTGATGTTTGCAACCGATTGTCCGTGTTTTGATGGTAAAGGTGCCAATACGCCTAGAGGTGCCTGTTTTGCGCAACTGAGTTTACCCTTCTTGGAGCGAATGGTAACCGATGAAAGTGCGCTGGCAGATATATTGCACAACAATGCCGTGAGGGTTTTAAATCTGTGAATCGGTCACAAGTCGCAGGTCTGCAAGTCGCAAGTCAAAATCTGACCTGCGATCTGTGATCTGTAGACCTGCGACGTTTTTTTAAAGGAGCGTTGTATGAAATATTTGACACTAATGGTATGTTTGTTATTAACAGGACCTGTTTTGGCCGAGGAGAAAAATGTGAAGCAAGTTGTATGGGAACTTGATAATTTGGAAGAAATCGCGGGACATAAAGTAACGGTAAAGGGCGAGCCCAAAGTGATTGAAACGACAAAGGGCAAAGCCATCGAGTTTGATGGTGTGGATGATGGGATCTGGTTGGATGTGCACCCATTGGCTGGGTTGGAACAGTTTACGGTAGAAGTGATTTTTCAGCCGTATCCGAATGGGCTCAGAGAACAACGCTTTTTTATGATGCAAGAAGCCAATACAACTCGGCGGGTGATGTTTGAAACACGTTTGCAGGATGATGACAAATGGTATTTAGATACGTTTATCCAATCGGGTGATAGCAATCATACCCAGCTTGCAAAAGATTTTGTGCATCCGCTTGGATCTTGGCAGCACGCTGCGATCGTGATGGATGGAAAGACGTTTACGCATTATGTCAATGGGGAAAAGGAATTGTCTACGCCCATCGACTGGATCGTTCAAGAGCCTGGTCGGACGTCATTGGGTGTGCGCATGAATGAAATTTGGTGGTACCGAGGCGCCATTCTAAAAACACGCTTTACACATGGCGTCTTGACACCGGAAGAATTCTGGAAACCATAAAGCCTGAAGCGTAGAGAGCAGAGCGTTTACTTGGTTTAGGTCTTGTTCTTTGCGCTATGCCGCCTCGATCGTTTGAATCATTTCAATAATAGGACTTATGATGGGTATCTCTGTTGAAAAGATAGATCTTCATGTTTTGAATATGCATACGCGATTTCCGTTTAAATATGGTATTGCATCTTTGGTGGCGTTGCCGCACTTGTTTGTCCGGGTGACGGTTAAGATTGAGGGGAAATCGGAGGTTGGTTTGGCTGCCGATGGGTTGCCGCCCAAGTGGTTTACCAAAAACCCCGAAGCGCATTTTACCGAAGATTTGGATGAGATGTTGGCGGTGATTTGGCATGCGTGTCGGCATATAGAAGGTATGGGGGAAGCCTCGACCGTTTTTGATTTGTGGGATCGGTTGTATAAAGGACAAGCCGAGTGGGCAAAAACAACGGCATATCCGCCACTGTTATGGGCATTTGGTGTGAGTTTGATAGAGCGTGCTGTGATTGATGCCTTTTGCCGGGCAAAGGGAATTACGTTTGCCGAGGCCGTGCAAAACAATTCGTTGGGTATTTGGTTGGGCGATATTCATCCTGAACTAAAAAATACAAGCCCGTCAGATTTTTTGGCCAATGAATCGCTTGATGGGGTTTTGGTTCGGCATACTGTGGGGCTTGCTGATCCATTGACCGATGAAGAGATTGAATCTGCCGATCGCATTGACGATGGTTTGCCACACTCATTAGCCGCCAATATTCAAATGTACGGATTGACACATTTAAAGATTAAACTTTGCGGAGATGCCGCGGTTGATCTGTCTCGGCTGAAACAGATCGCAGGGTTGATGGCTGGACAAGCCGAATGTGCTTTTACTTTGGATGGCAATGAACAATACACCGAGATGGCGCCTTTTAGAACATTGTGGGAAGCTATTTATGGAGATGCCGAATTGGCCTCTTTTATGAACGGGTTGATTTTTGTTGAGCAACCTTTGCACAGAGATGTGGCATTAAGTGCAGAAGTGAAAGATGAGCTCAAATCTTGGACGGATCGACCACCGATGATTATTGATGAATCGGATGGTTCTTTGAATAGTTCTTTTCAAGCTTTGGATTGTGGATATGTGGGTACGAGTCACAAAAATTGTAAGGGTGTTTTTAAAGGTATTGCCAATGCATGCTTGATGGCGTCGCGAAAGAAGAAAGATCCAGAAGGTACTTATATCTTAAGCAGTGAAGATTTGGCCAATGTGGGGCCTGTTGCCTTGTTACAAGATTTGGCCGTGTTGGCCAGTTTGGGGGTGGCACACTCCGAGCGCAATGGTCACCATTATTTTGCGGGATTAAGTATGTACCCCGACGCGATCCAGCAAGATGTTTTGACGCATCATGGAGAACTGTATCGCAAAAGTGCGAATGGATTTCCTGTATTGAATGTGCGAGATGGATTGTTGGACATATCTTCTGTAACCCGGGCTCCCTTTGGATATGGTTTTGAGTTGGATACCACGCAATTTACAGCGTTGGAAGATTGGACGGCAGATTCTTTAGAATTGTAATTGAAGTCGGTCGCAGGTCTGCAAGTCGCAGATCTTGGGGCGAAGGGTATGATGCTTTAAGAAGGATGATGGGGGGCACATGGGTATTGATTGGCACGATGTTGAAAAAGAAGTGACAGGGTATTTGCAGGATCTGCTGCGGTTTAATACAACAAATCCGCCGGGCAATGAAATTTTGTGTGCAGAGTATCTTGATGGTGTGCTTACGCGTGAAGGTATTGAGGCTCAGATGACGGAGTCGGAACCTGGTCGTGGCAACGTGACGGCACGTTTGAGTGGTGGCAATGAACCCGCGCTGATGCTGTTGGGGCATACCGATGTGGTGGCTGTCGAACCCGATAAATGGTCTCGTGATCCCTTTGGCGGTGATTTGGTAGATGGGTATTTGTGGGGCCGTGGTGCACTGGATATGAAAAATATGGTTGCTGCTGAGTTGATGGTATTTTTGTTACTCAAGCGGCAGGGCATTGCATTGAACCGTGATGTAATTTATGCAGCGACTGCCGATGAAGAAGCCGGTAAGGGCAATCATGGTGTTGGGTGGTTGATTGATAACCACCCCGAACAGGTTGATGCGTTGTATGTGCTCACCGAAGGTGGGGGTACGGATTTTGACGTGAATGGCAAACATTTTTATACGTGTCAGACAGGGCAAAAAGGTATCTTTCGGTTCCGATTACAGGCCAAGGGAAGCCCTGGCCATGGATCACGACCACATGATGACAATGCAGTTGTGAAGTTGAGCAAGGCCATTGGTACTCTGGGGGCTGCTAAGTTGCCTATGCATTCCTGTCAGACATTAAAAGCTTTTTTGAATGGTGTTGCCGATACACAGGATCATGAAACGGCACAAGCATTGCGTGATGTTTTGGATGAAGACAAGAGCGAGGCCGCATTAAAAGCTTTGCCGTTTGATGAAGAAACCGTTTCCTCATTGCGTGCTTTGTTGCGAAATACGGTATCTCCGACGCTTTTGCAGGCGGGGAGTAAGATTAATGTGATTCCGGCAGAGGCGACGGCGTATATCGATGGTCGTTTGGCTCCTGGGCAAACCGATAAAAGCTTTGAAGCTGAGATTCGACCCTATATTGGTGACGAGATCGAATTGATTGTGGATCAATATAGCCCGCCATTGGAGGCCGACACAGGGTCACCACTTTATCAAACTGTTGTTGAGGTCATGGGCGAACATGATCCGAATGCTTTGGTGGTGCCTTCTATTATGACGGGTGGGACCGATGCAAAACATATATGCCCACGTCGCCCAGAAACACAAGTGCTGGGTTTTATGCCACATCGTCAAAAAGAAGGTGAAGAAGAGATGAATTTAATTCATGGGCATGATGAACGCACGTCGGTGGAGAATTTGATGTTTGCCACGAAAATTTTATATGATGTGACCTGTCGGTTTTGTGAGAAGACGTAAGGTGCGAAGGATTTAAATTTTTCGCTTTTTGCCGGTTTCGACGTAGCTTGGTGAAAAGTTAAAACAAGGGTGAATTCTGAATTTTAACCATAAGGATGTTACGATGTACAAAAAATGGATGTTGATCTTTGTATTGGGATTGGGGTTTGGATGTGGCAGCAACAGTGAAGATAAAGGGGCTGCAGTTTCTGGTGGTCAAGGTCAGGACTTGGGGGGCGTTGCAGTAATGGTGCCCGACGGTTGGGTGACAGAACCCCCATCGAACCAAATGCGCAAGGCGCAGTATAAATTACCTGGCGACGCTGGGGATGCCGAATTGGTGGTGACTTATTTCGGGACGGGTGGTGCGGGTGGTGTGGACGCCAATATTGCAAGATGGATCGGGCAGTTTTCTGAATCGGATGGTGGCAAGACCAGCAAACAAACGGTTGCGGAAATGCCGGTTACTCTATTAGATATTCGAGGGTCTTTTGTGGGCATGCAACGGCCTATGGGGGGAGCCAGCGAAACCAAAAATGGGCAGCGTATGTTGGCTGCCATTGTTGAGGCACCTGCGGGCGCCTTTTATTTTAAACTGGTTGGGCCTGAAGCCACAGTGACCAAATGGGAACAATCTTTTAATCAATTTGTAAAAGCGATGAAACCGTCAGCCGGGGGGGCTAAGGCGTGAGGATTTTGGTGACGGATTATGTCTGGCCGAACTTAGAGGTGGAAGAGCGGGTGTTGTCCGAAATTGGCGCAGAGTTGGTTGTTGCACCTGATGGAGATGAAGATACATTGGTTGCTTTGGCTGATGGATGTGACGGTATTTTGACCTGTTGGGCTAAGACCACACAAAAAGTGATTGAGTCAGCTTTGCCTACACTAAAAGTGATTGTGCGCTATGGTGTTGGGTTAGACAATATTGATGTGGCATTTGCGACGCAAAAGGGTATTCCTGTTGCCAATGTACCCGACTATTGTTTTGTTGATGTGGCCGAACATACCATGGCGCTCTTGTTGTCTTTTTCTCATAAAATAACACGATTTGATCGACATATACGAGGTGGTAATTGGGGCATCCAAGCGGGTTTGCCACTGCGCCGTTTAACGGGGCAGACATTGGGTTTGATCGGTTTTGGGCAAATTGCGCGTGAGGTTGTGCCGCGTGCAAAAGCTTTTGGATTACAAGTCGTGGCATATTCGAGATCGTTAACACCCGAGACAGCAGCGGAATATGGTGTTGAAGCTGTGGATCTTAATACACTTCTGGAAACATCTGATTTTGTGTCCGTTCATTGTCCTTCAACAGATGAAACACGCGGTATGATCAATGCCGATGCTTTGGGAAGGATGAAAGTAACGGCTTGTTTGATCAATACGTCTCGCGGGAATGTGATCGATGAAGAGGCGCTTTTGTCGGCTTTAGAAAAAAATACGCTTGCAGGTGCCGCATTGGATGTGCGCTGTCAAGAACCGGCTGAAGCGGGTGATCGTTTGATCCAGATGGATCAGGTGATACATACGCCTCATTCGGCATTCTATTCGACTGAGTCTTTAATTGAATTGCCCGAAAAAGCAGCTTTGGAAGTGCGGCGAGTGTTGAAGGGTGAGTCACTTGTGCATTTGGTTAATCCGGAATACGAAGCCAATAGATAGATGTCGGGAACTTATACGCAAGTTGATCTGTCAAAAAAATGAAAAACTTTTCGTCAGGAGTGGTCTTGTGGCAAAACCAAAAGTAGGTATTCTGGTGCGTGAGTCCTTGCGCAAACGCATTTTGAGTGATGCGGATTTGGAAAAGTTAAAAGATATCGCAGATGTTGAAATCAACCCTGAAGATCGTGATTTTTCAGATGCAGAAGCAGCCGAGTTTTTGAAGGGTATGGATGGTGCTTTTTCGAGTTGGAATTCGGGCGATTTGACACCCGCGATTTTGGAAAGTGCACCTGGGTTGAAAATTTGGGCTTATGGTGCAGGTACGGTAAAGGGTAAGATTTCGGAAGAAGCATGGGAAAAGGATGTGGTGGTGACCAGTGCTGCGCCTGTGATTGCCGATGATGTGGCCGAATTGACCCTGGGTTCTATTACGGTGGGTTTGCGAAAGGTGATTCCTTTTTCGCGTGCGATGAGTGGCGGTGAAAGACGACCTGATAAAACAACGGCCAGATCATTGTTTAGACGTACGGTTGGTGTGGTGAGTGCCAGCCAAGTCGGGCAGCGGGTGATGCGCTTGCTTAAGCCGTATGAAACACGGACACTTTTATATGATCCATTTATGCCAGCAGACCGAGCGTGTGAAGAATTTGGTGCCGAATTGGTCGATTTGGAAACGATGGCGCGTGAGAGTGATGTGGTGACAATTCATGCACCAAAGTTAGATGCGACCTATCATATGTGGAACGAAACCCATTTTAAATTGATGCAGGATGATTGTATATTTGTGAATACGTCACGCGGTGATAATATTGATGAAAGCGCGTTGATTGCTGAATTGGAAAAAGGCCGGTTGTTTGCCTTCTTGGATGTGACCTCTCCGGAACCGCCTGTAATGGACAGCCCTTTGCGTCAGTTGGACAATGTCATCTTGACACCACACTGTGCCGGGATGCAATCTTATCGTATTGGTGCGCGTAAGGTAGAAGAAATTCGCAGATGTTTTGCAGGTGAAGATCAATTGTTTCGGGTGACGCGTGATATGTTGGACCGTTTGGCATAGATAATAGAATCTGATTTTTTAATCTTGTTGTAAATTTGGTCTGTTGGTTTTTTATGGATGAGGTAAGGTTCTGATGAATAAACGCAGTGATTATTTGTCTTGGGATGAATACTTTATGGGTGTGGCTTTGCTTTCTGCTTTGCGCAGCAAAGACCCCAATACCCAAGTGGGCGCCTGCATTATTAATGAGCAAAAGAAGATCGTGGGCATTGGGTACAATGGTTTGCCCATTGGGTGTGACGATGATGATTTTCCTTGGGATAGAGAGGGCGAATTTTTAGAGACCAAATACCCTTATGTATGCCATGCCGAGTTGAATGCCACACTCAATAAGATCAGTGCCGATTTGGACAAAGGCATTGTTTATGTTACTTTGTTTCCATGCAATGAGTGTGCAAAAGTGCTCATTCAATCGGGCATACAAGAAGTGATTTATCTGTCTAACAAATACCCCGATTCTGATTCCGTACAGGCTGCTCGAAAGATGTTTGATAGTGCAGGTGTCGAATATCGTGCATTGGAAGGCTATCGGCCATCTATTGCTTTAAATTTTAGTGCGTGAAAGGGAAATGGCTATGCCACCAACAGAAGGTTTGCCTGGTGCTCCAGAGCTGTTAAACGGTTTGAAGGATGTGTTGTATCGAAACCGTTTTGATGCGTTGTTGTTGTTTGATATTGATCACTTTCAGCAAGTGAATAAGACACACGGGCGCGATTTGGGCGATGAGGTGTTGAAAGCTGTGGCCGGCTTTTTGAAAGAAAATAAGTGGTTGGGGTATCGTATTGGTAGTGATGAATTTGGTGTGATTTTTTCTGGAGGCAACGATGTCTCTGTTGATGTGTTGGCTTCTTTGCCTGAATACATTGCCGACAAAACAGGTGTGTCAATCACCCTCTCTGGAGGGGGCATCCAACATCCGGGCACTGAATTTGGTCTGGATGCCGCAACGGCAGAGGTATTGTTTTCTTCAACACAACATTTACTGACCCAAGCAAAAAAATGGGGACGTGACCGAGTCTTGTGGCTCACGGAGCCTCTTTCTGAGGATGTTGATTTATCTGATATTGCGTTGCGGTTTTATAAAGATTTAGCACAAGTGAATGCTGCATTGGCCAAAGAGATGGCAGTAGAGTCTCGCACAGACTTTTTGACGGGGCTTTATAACAGGCGTGGTTTTGAAGATGTGTATGCGCGGATGGTTAAGCGCGCTCAACGTAGCGAGCGTCCTTTGGCACTTTTGTATATGGACTCTGATTCACTTAAGACCATTAATGATACACATGGCCATGATGCGGGCGATCGGTTTATTGTTGATTTGGCCCGCATTTTGAGCGAATTGTTGCGCGGTAATGATCTTGTGTCACGGTGGGGCGCAGACGAATTCGCGGCGGTGGTTGAAAATCCCACGCGAGAAAAAGCCCTTTCAATTGCCGAACGCTTACACCTCGCCATTGCCGAACGCACGGCAGGTACAATGTCTATTGCGATGTTTTATGGGGTGCCAACATCACCCGAAGAAGCCTTAAAAATGGCTGATGATGCACTTTATCGGATCAAGGGACGGGGCAAGAACGACATTGAGTTGGTGGAGTGAGGCGGGAGTGAAAAGGTAAAAGTAAAATGTTTTTCAATATAGGATAGGAGCATGGACTTAGGGCGTTGACTGCGCTCTTTTTTGCTTTTTGGTTGGCATCTTGAGCAGTTTGATGTTGCCCTGTTTGTGTGTGCGTATGCCAATTTATGGTTTGGGTCGTGTCTTGTTGGGTGGCTTGTGTGAACGCCAAGGGATGAAAATAGATATAGGGGTGATTGCTTCTTTTGTCAGGTTGGTTCGTTTATGAGGAGGTGTGTTTTGGACAAAATGAATGTGTTGTTTATTGCGGTGGATGATTTGCGTCCCCAGTTGGGGTGTTATGGGGTGAATTGGACGCAGTCGCCAAATATTGATAAGCTGGCGGAAAGGGGTACGGTGTTCGAACGGGCGTATTGTCAACAAGCGGTTTGTGCACCAAGTCGGGCGAGTGTGTTGAGTGGATGCAGACCGGATACGACGACGATTTATGATTTGCAGACGCCCGTGCGGTCGGTGATGCCTGATGTGGTGACTTTGCCGCAGCATTTTAAAAACAACGGGTATGAGACGTTGTCGATAGGGAAGATTTACCACCATAGCAACGATGACGCTGAAGGATGGAGCAAGCCGCCGTTTTTAAATAAAGGCGATTGGTTGGGGCGTGGGTATCTCACAGATGAAGCTGTTGAAGCTATGACGGAGAATAATGAGATCAATGAACAGCGCGGTGACAAACGCCGAGGATTGGGTCCCGCATTTGAATGTGCCGATGTGCCAGACGATGCTTATCACGATGGCAAAGATGCCGATACGGCCATTGAAGAATTGGGTCGTTTAAGCCAAGGCGATCAACCTTTTTTCATGGCATTGGGCTTTCACAAACCTCATCTGCCATTTAATGCGCCTAAGAAATATTGGGATTTGTATGATGATGTGCCATTGGCAGAGAATCCATTTGAGCCCGAAAATGCGACGCAATATTCACTGACGAACTATGGCGAGTTACGTGGGTATTTTGGTATGCCGAAGGAGGGCCCGATTCCCGATGAATTGGCAAAAAAGTTGGTTAAGGGATATGCTGCATGCGTGTCTTATATGGATGCACAAGTTGGGCGGGTGTTAGATGAATTGGATCGGTTGGGGCTTAAAGAAAATACGGTCGTTTTGTTGTGGGGCGATCATGGTTGGAAACTGGGTGA
>JABIFK010000384.1 GCA_018650745.1 Candidatus Latescibacterota bacterium
AAGCGCAGATTAAAGCGGGTGCGTTTGAAAGTGACGGCGCTGATTTGGGGCGTGTTGTGAAAGCAGAAAAACGCCGAAGTCTGCCCCCTTTGCGCGGGCAGATTTATTCGTATCGGTTGACGCAAATTCAGGGGGCACCTGCGTTGCGAATTGACGTGGGCTTTGGCGTTTATTTGGACGTGGCGTTGGCAGGATTAAAGAACGTACGTGCTGGGGAAAGCGTGGTCTCGAACAAGACGCGGGGAAAGTACACGTTTAAAATGGTTTCTGGACGAAAGTTCGCGTATTATTCGTACCGCGCGCGGGTGTTGTCGGTGATTGACGGGGACACGTTGTGGTTGGACATTGATTGTGGATTTGGTGTGTGGACGAAGCAGAAGGTACGGTTGCGGGGGATTGACACGCCTGAATTGGACACGGCCGAGGGGGGGCGTTCGAGAGATTTTGTGGTGCAGGCTTTGATGGACGCGGAATTTGTGGGGGTGACAACGACGAAGCCGGATAAATATGACCGGTATTTGGCGGACGTATTTTATTTGGGGAAGGCGGGTGACGGGCAGACGGTGTTGACGGACGGGGTGTTTTTGAACAAGGCGTTGTACGACGCGGGGTTGGCTGCTTGGTTTGTTGCGGGAGAAGGTGCGTGAGGCTGGTTGGTTGGGGTTTGTTTGGGAGGTAATTTCCTGGCACCCGGCGTTTGGGGTTGGCAAGGTGGGTACCCGAGGCTGGGCGTGTGGCGTTGAGGCGGAACGAAATTTTATTTGTGATTGTACACAAAAAAACCGCGAATCTAAAGACTCGCGGTTTTTTACTTATTAGGTACTTCGTATTGTCTGGCTCCCCGACAATGACTCCCTGCGAACTCTGTATCTCTGGGATGAGTTTGTTATAAATCAACAGTTTAAGGGGAGGCAGCGAGTCTTTGAGATCGGGAGTGTAACACCTGTGGCTCCCAAAGACTACGCCAATCCCATCAAGGAAGCAATGAAATACAAGGCTTATCTGGATAGTGGAGAAGTGAGATCGCAGGCCGATCTTGCTCGGAAACTGGGCGTATCCAGAGCGAAAGTCACTCAGATGTTGAATTTGCTGAAACTGGATGCAGATATTCAGGGATTTATTGCTGAACTTGAGAAGAATGATGAGAGATTGCCGTTTCTGACCGAACGGAAGTTACGGCATTTGACAAGGCTTGAGATGCCAACAGAGCAGCGAGCATGTTTTAAAAGCCTGATTCATCAAATGATGTCGTCGAGAGAGTCCACTGGCGAGAAATAACCTTTGCTGATAAATTCGTTTAGAACCTGGTTGCCCTCGTGTAATGGGATGACATTCCGTCGAACAAGTGTGGCAAGAACACCTACACTGCCTGAAACGCAGATTTTTTCACGGAATCCAATCTGGCGAGCATCGAGATCATCGGTCAGTAATTCGTAGGTGCGACAACTGGCGATGGCCAAACATTCGGATTCCCCTTTTCCCAGGTCAATCCCGAAGATTTGTGTAAGGTGGATTTCTTCTGGGCTTGTGATGTCAATTTGCTGAAACCAGGATAAGTCAATTTCTGTGAATAAACCCCGTCGGATGCCTTCCTGAAACTCTTCTTTGACAGCGCGAACTATCAGTCCACGACTCTGGCAGAATAGCTCTAACAGATGGAGGTGGTTTGTGCGTGCGAAGTTAGATAGCACAGTATTGTCGATGACAATCACTCCGATTGTCCCATCTGGTCTGCCGCAGCGACTTCAGCTTTGAGTTCGTCAATGGACAGACTGCTTTCTCGAAGTGGAATGCCCTGTTTTAGAAATCGTTTTCGCAATTCTTCCCGGTGGAGGCCAAGCATCTCAGCCGCCTTACCCAGATTGATGTCTTGGTCCAGATAAGCACCAATCACAAGCTTTTCAAGGCGTTCAGGGTCTGATTCCTGAAAATGATGGATCACGTCGTCGATTAATTCAGAATCGGTTTCGCTCATTTTTTCAAGCTGCTTAATTTGCCAAGCGGACATTTTATTGCTCCAAAGTAAGTAATTGGGCGCACACGAAATCCTTTGATGTCATTCATTGAAATATGGGCAAGCTTGGAATGAATTGCAAGTTTATACACAAAAAAGTCGCGAATCTGAAGACTCGCGGCTTTTCATTTATTAAGTACTTCGTATTGTCTTGCCCCCCGTATAGTAAATTCACTGAAATTCACAGTGATAGAGAATAAGTTTCGTATTTCCCAATGGTATAAGCACCAGACGCCAATGATCTCTAAGGGGAGTTCGCCAGTAGAAAGAGCCAAAGTTTAAACAAATCCGGTCAAAGAGGCTTTAAAATACAAAGGGTATTTGGATAGGGGAGAAGTGAAATCTCAGGCTGATCTGGCAAAGAAATAGGTGTGTCGAGGGCCAAGGTGACACAAATACTGAATTTGCTGAGTCTGGATGGTAAAATTAAGGAAGTAATATTGGCACTTGATGAAACGGATGAAAAGCTGGGGGTATTGACAGAGTGTAGATTACGTTGTCTTATTCAGATCAAAGATTCACAGTGCCAAGAAAAAGAATTTCTGAAGCTCATTAGAGATTGACATTCCTTTTCATCTTTGCGATTATACTAATATTGTTATATTTTTTGCTCTCATAATTAAAAGAGTGTTCAGATGCCTGAAACCACTGTTGTTTTTTACTGCGACGAGAATCGTGTACCTGTATTAGACTGGCTGAAGGAGTTGAAACGAAAAGATCGACAAGGATATGCAAAATGCATTGCTCGGATTCGCATGTTATCCCAAATGGGACATGAATTGCGACGACCTCTTGCAGATTATTTGGATCAGGGGATTTACGAATTGCGCATTCGACGAGGCCGAGTAAACTACCGGATTTTGTATTTTTTCCACGGTCAGGAGGTCAGTGTGTTGACTCACGCCATTACCAAGGAAGATCAAATACCACGTGGAGATTTAAATCGTGCAGTGGAGCGGAAGAAAGGTTTTGAAGCTAAGCCAGCTCTGCATTCATTCGAAGGAGATGTGACCCATGGCTAAAACCCGAGATGCAAACCGGATCATAGATGAAATCACTGGGGATGATGAAGAGCTCAAACAAATGATTGCGGAGGAGACCGTCAACTCTGAGGTCGCGCGTTTGATTTATGATGCCAGAATATCAGCAGGTTTAACCCAGACGGAATTGGCGGACTTGATCGGGTCAAAACAGCCTGTGATTGCGCGTCTTGAGGATGCGGATTATGAAGGACATTCTCTTACGATGCTTCAAAGAATTGCAATTGTATTGAATCAGAAGATCGAAATTAATTTTGTGCCTGCGGAAGGACGGGAGGAAGTTGCGTAAAAGTAGTAAATTGAAAAGTAGATGTTGTCCACTGATTTCAGTGGACAGGGAGTTAAGCTGGTTTCATATGTTCAAAATTATTTGGACTTTGATAGCCCAAGTATGAATGCAATCGGCATCGGTTGTAAAACAATACTTTCTTCTACATTACTACGCTCATCCTTCCTAAGAGTAGGACGTGAAATTTAGTTTTTGTTTATGCGAGTTTAAATATCGTTGAAAGGAAATGTGTCTTTGTTTATGTTTTGCATGTGAGCAGTTATTCAATTGTTTCTCGTATGTAGGGGCAAGATGGTAGATGAAACGGTCTCAATGTTACATCTATAACCTGATTATATTTGGAAAATGCCCACAAGGAATGATGAAGAAAAGGCACGTCCTTTTGAGGTAAACAAAAAGCTCCGATACCAAGCCCTCTGGATTAGCCCCTATAAGGGCTTGGTATCGGAGCTTTTTGTATTTGCTGACCCCGAGGGGTCACGTTCAAGAAGTTAAAAAGGTCAGCATTAGCCTCAGATCCTGATTATCGGCAATAAACTGGAAGGTATGGGCATATCTGGCTTATATGTCGCCCGACAATTTTGAGCGGCTTACAAGGCTAAATCTAGCCTAACTTTCGCCTCATTAGGCAACAGAGATCATTTTGGTTGGCCTGCGAGGAGGAAAAGACACTGGCTTTTGAGCCGACTGGATCTGTCGTTTTTGAATATCTTCATAAATCGCATCTATATCATGATTGAACTTAGCTGCATATTCTTCGCGGAGCTTTCGCGTTTCTTCGACAATTGGGTCTTTCCACATATTCTAACCCTCCATCAATTCTTGAGGCGTACAGATGATAGGTGGCTCAAAGCCTTGTTGGCGACAAATTTCTTCTATACGAGGTCGCATGACAGCGTTGGCAATGTGTGTGCAATTCCAGGTAAGTAAATATTCCAGACCGTTTACTGCAGCAACCGCGATATGCTAGGCATCCATTTCAGCTTTATCCGGAATAGGTCCCTCTGAAACCAGTTTTTTTGCGAGTTCCCTGACGGCTTCTGTAACATTGAGCAGCGGGAATGTCTTAATAGCTTCCAACCGTTTCTGTGCAAATTCGGGGTTGCCAAGACTCGCTTCAGAAGTAACAAATTCCGAAATGAAAAGATCAAAATCAGATCGTCGAGTTTCCCACCAGTCAAGAGTTGTATTTTGATTCGCTGCTACCCGCAGATCGTTACTTTGGCGAGCTGTCAAATAGCTTGGGATCGATGTTTCTATATAAACTTTCGGCTTCAAAGGGATCTCCTACGATTGAGTCCTCTCACAATGGGTTCTGACCTAAAAGATAACTTAAAAGTTGTAATAGGGGGAGTGTTTTTGTGCGCGACTTTTTGGGGTTGGGTTGTTGGGTAATTCTGCGTTGGTTGCATTTAACGATTGGCACTGCCGACGAGGGTGTGGCATTACTGAGTAAGATAATAGGTAAATTTGGAATCAAAAAAAGAAATAGTGTCACACCCTTGTATGGGGAGGGTGGTTTGGGGAGGTTCGGCAGTGCGGTGTTGTGCGTCTGTATCTGTTTGGGTGGTTGGGTGGTTGGGTGATTTTGATTTTACAGCAAATACACTTAGGAGTTAATCAGCCTGTCGTATTCGCCGTGTGGTCCAATCCAAACCCATATAAAATCATCTTGATCTTTGACAGCGAGTGCTCGGTATCCTATACCTGCACGAACCGACCAAAATTTACCCACTTCTTTGAAATGTAACGATGGATGTCGTTGGTTCGCTTTGAGTAGCGAAAAATTCTCTTTGGCCGTTTCTTGAACCGGAATCGGCAGTCTTTCGAAACATCTCCAAAAACGCCTCGTTGTTTGATGCATTTAGAGGCCCTTTAGCTTACCTGTTCGCTTTTCCTCAAGAGCTTCTTCGAGCAAAAAATCTAATTTACCCAATTCAGAATCTTTTTCAATCTGCTGATCCCATTTTGCCCAATCTTTTTCAGAAAGCCATTCTCGCAATTGGGCAAACTCCTCTTCTGGAAGAGATTCAATAGCCGTCTTTATCTCATCAACGTTTGCCATCATCACTCCTATTGAGTTAGATCTGCTGGACAGAACTTGGCCAAAAGTGGAACTGCTAATTAAAAGAAAAATAGGGAAAACTCGGCAATTGACAAAGCAAAGAATTAGATGATGGTTTTGGGATAAATAGATATTGCGCACAACGTTTCAGCGAGCGTGAAGCCGGCGTTAGCCGGTTTGGGAGCCGGGGTTGAGATGGGTGGTCGCGCCCGCGTTGTTATGCGCAGTGTCTGATGTGCCTAGTCGTGCCGGATTCCATAACAGTCTATGGCTTCCTGATTCTTCCTACAGATGTCATTGCAACACTGCCAAGATACAGTTGACCATCAAACTCGTTCACGCTTGTGATGGTACCATAGGTTCCGGACGGGTCCTGTAGATTGTGAACGACTTTACCTTCGAGGTTTACGCCGAGGACCCAGCCGAAAGGTGGTTGCTCTGCGCCCTGTAAGCTGCTGGGCAAGCGATAGAGCACTTTTCTCAAGAAGGTCCCTGTCCAAAGGCTCTCCGCTATCTCCATTCGCGGACCTGTCAGGGCCATCCAGAACATCCCGTCGTCGTTATAGGATAGATTGTCCGGAAATCCGGGGAGGCCATCCATGAACGTCTCTGATTGTCCCGCCCGCTCACCCTTGAGCCAGAGTCTTAATGTCCGCATTCGAAACGTCTCGTTGACAAGGACGTAAGCCTCGTCCGGACCCAGTGCAACGCCGTTGGCAAACATGAGATTGTCCAGGTGCATCTCCGTGTCACCGGTTGACGGGTCAAAGCTGAAAAGGCGGCCGGTGGGGCGTGTCTCCCAGGCCTCAAGGATGAAGTGGGGCAAGCCGAACTTCTGGGAAGCATCTGAGAACCAGATTTTTCCGTCGGACGTGATATCGAGATCATCTACGAACAGGAGCTTCTTGCCATCAAAGGTGTCGACGAGAACCTTAATCTTCTTAGCGGAAGAGATCGAGAGCAGTCCTCGCGTGGCATCGGCGACGATGAGATTTCCCTTTGAGTCAAACTGCATGCCCAACGGTCTACCGCCCGTCTCGACAAACGTCTCCGGGTCCCGACCATCGTCTTTGAACCGAACGATTCTGCCATCTTCCAGTCCCGAATAGAAATAGCCGCCTGGACCTTGAGTAACGTCTTCTGGTTTTTCAACACCTGAGATCATGTGTTCTACACCAGACAGCGCAGTATTCTCCGCATAGATCCCCGTTCGACTGGGGATCGCGCCTAGTGTATGCACGACCGGATCAAATGGCACTGGCCACAAGAGGAGGTATGTCACCAATATTAAGAGCGATATCGTCAGGAACTTGGCCGCACGGAGCAACATAGTCTTCTTCCTTTTCCTACTTTGGTTTACCAGGATTCATTGCGCATAACTCCTCGATGTCCGTAAAAAAGGTTCGGACATCGAGGAGTTAGATCTTAGACTGCGAACCTTTTTCAAAAAAGGTTCGTTTTTTTGTCGGGGTTAGCGTGTTTGTGCGTCGTCGATATTGTTTAATGGAGCGCGCGTAGGACGTGCATTTGTTTTTGTGATGTGTATATCGCAGGGTTGACCCTGAGAGACGGTAGCCCAGTCGTTCTTGCAGCATAGAGTAAACCGACTCCAAGCTTCAAAAAATATGTGGCCAACCGATGCCCTACTAAAGGGTAAGATGTTAGATCTTGGGCATGTTACTTCTACTATAATTATTTGGCAACTATAATAATTCATCATTTGGTTTTATTTTTTATGATGTGATTCAATGAACTTCCGACTTTTTGTGGCATCTGCTCAAAACATTCGAAAATAAGACCTATTCTGAAACAATCTGTTCTATCGGCATAATGCGAACTTTATTTGAAATATTCCAAAAATATTCCACTTTTAGAATTTTTATTCTTGACGTGCTGTATACATTATAATACATTCTTTCATCCGTTGACTCGTGGAGGATGTATGACTGAGAAACAAAAACGCCAGCAAAAAATCATAGAATTGATCTCTGCTCAGCCCATTGCGCGTCAAGAGGCGCTGAGTGATGCGTTAAAGGCTGTGGGCATTGAGACCACACAGTCTACATTGTCCAAAGACATTAAAGAACTGGGTGTGATGAAAGCGCCCGATGGTACTGGAGGTTTCCAGTATCAAATGCCGTCTTTTGGGGAGCCTGTTGGGCGTGCTTCGCTCAAAGGTGAGGCGTTGTTGCGGCGCGAGTTGCGAGACTTTGTCGTTTTGGTCGATGGTGCAGGGTATACGGCTGTGGTGAAGACCGCTACGGGGCATGCACAAGGTGTCTGTGAGGTCATCGATCAAGTGAGTTGGCCCGAGGTTGTGGGCACTTTGGCTGGTGAAAATACTATTTTTATTTTGTGTCGATCTGAGGTAGATTGTCGGCGTTTGCGAGACAGAATTGAGGAGATGGTGCCATGATTCGAGTGGGCATTTATGGTGATACGGGTATGGTGGGCCAAGAGTTATTAAAAGTGTTGGTTCATCACGATCAGGCAGAGGTGATATTCAAGCAAAATTCCAAACGCCAAGAAGGTGAGTTGGCGAATTGCGATGTTGTGTTTTTGGCGACCAAAGACCCCGAGTCGATGAAGTTTGCGCCTGAGGCATTGGCGGCTGGTTGTAAAGTAATTGATATGAGTGGGGCATTTCGTTTGCCTTGTGATCAATTTGAAGCGGGATATGGGTTGACGCATACAGCACCTGAGTTGCTAAAAGAGTCTGTCTATGGGATGCCTGCGTTGTTTGCCAATGAAATTGCATCGGCGCGGATGGTAGGTAATCCGGGCTGTTATCCAACGAGTGTGATCTTATCGTTACGCCCCTTAAAAGGAATGGTGGTAGGGGAAGCAACTGTGGTGGCCACGTCGGGCAATTCGGGTGCGCGGGCAGAAGTTGAAGAAACGTCGAATGAAGTGACATATAGTTTTGGCAAAAAGCACAAACACGTGCCAGAAATGGCTTTGTATTCGGGTTTTGCGGTCAATTTTACACCCATTGTGTTGCGCTCTGTGTTTGCAGGTATTAATGCAAATATTCGAATTGAATTGTCAGATGAGCTGAAGGCATTGCCTCCCCATGAGGCGGCTGGAAAATTACGTGCAGCTATTTCTTCGGCATATGGTGCCGATGATTTGGTGAAGGTGGTTGAAGATTCGGCAGATCATATATGGGGTACGCGTGATGTGGTGGACACCCATATGTTGGTGATGAAATTGGGTGTGGATGATGGCTTTGTTTATATTAATGCCTTAGAAGACAATTTGGGTAAAGGCGCGGCCAGCCAAGGTATTGAGAATATGAATGTGATGCAGGGTTTGTCGCGGCTTTATGGTATTGATGGGGCTTATAAAACAGGCGTTGAGTAAGCTGGGCTCAGTGAATCTGATAAACAGGTTAATTAGTGCCAGAATCGTTTCAAAGTAAATAAATCTGCAAACTGTAGGTGTGTTTGCAATGTTTGAAGAGTAGGGTTTTTATGGACGTTTTTGAAACAGAGAGTGGACAACAGATTCGTGACATCGAAGAACGGTGCTTAAACGCCTGTCCTTCTATGCAACAAGTCTTGTACGATGGGTGGGTTATTCGCCTGGCCGATGGGTATACACGCAGGGCCAATTCAATAAGCCCAATTTATCGTGGGCATCGTTCTGTAGATGAAAAACTGCCTGTGTGCGAGGCCATTTATCGCGAGCGGGGTTTGCGCCCCGTTTTTAAAATGACGCCGCTTAATCAGCCGCCACAATTAGATTCTGTTTTGGCTGCCCGAGGGTATGGGCATGAAGCGGTGACTTTGGTAGAGACGCTCGATTTGTACAAGGTCGTGATTCCTGAAACGGGTGATGTGAAGATTTGGACACGCCCTGAGCCAGAGTGGTTTGATACCTATGCGCGGCTCAAAGAGTTGAATGATTATGAGCGTGATGCATTTCGCAATATGATGGACAACTTGGCCGTGCCGGCTCGGTTTGTGATGCTGATGGATGAGGGCGAACCTGTAGCGGGTGGGTTTACCATTCGTGAAGGAGAGATGGCGGGGCTGTTTGGCTTGGTGACAGATAAAGAAAAACGCAACCAAGGGCATGGGCGTTTGTTGGTTTGGACATTGCTTAACAGGGCACGCAAGGCCGGAGCCAAGTTGGCGTATTTGCAAGTTGAAGAAACCAACGGATCCGCATTACATGTTTATGAGTCTATTGGTTTTGAAGAATTGTATCGCTATTGGTATCGCACGTTAGAGAGTTGACTTCGTCAATTAAAAATGTAACACGCTTAATTGATGTACTGGAGGTTTTTATGAGCTTTAATGGTTTGGGAATGAATTTGGGCAATTTGTCTCGGTTGTCCAATGCGGTGACGCGGTCGATTAGCCCAGAAAATTTTACGGGCGAAAAAGGCAAAGGTGGCATGGCTACCGAAGGGACGGGTTCTGGGCCTGCACGAGACTTGGGGCAAGGGTGGAAGATTTCGCCTTCCGTACGTATTCAACCAGGTGAAACGTTTACGTTGGCCGATATTGATGGACAAGGTGCCATACAACAAATTTGGATGACGCCTACGGGCCATTGGCGATTTAGTATTTTGCGTATTTATTGGGACGATCAAGAGGAGCCATCGGTTGAATGTCCCGTGGGTGATTTTTTTGCATGTGGTTGGGAGCGTTATGCACAAGTGACGTCTCAGGCTGTGTGTGTCAATCCGGGCAGTGCATTTAATTGCTATTGGGAAATGCCTTTTCGCAAGCGATGTCGCATAACCTTAGAGAACATTGCCGAAGATCCCATGACATTGTATTATCAAGTGAATTATACTCTGACAGAAGTGCCCGAAGATTGTGCATATTTCCACGCACAGTTTCGTCGCACAAATCCATTACCCTACAAAGATGTGTATACCATTTTAGATGGCGTTCAGGGCAAGGGCCAGTTTGTGGGTGTTTACATGGCTTGGGGTTTGAACAACACGCAGTGGTGGGGTGAGGGCGAGATCAAGTTTTATATGGATGGAGATGGTGAGTTCCCCACTATTTGTGGCACAGGTACCGAAGATTATTTTTGCGGGTCTTATAATTTTGATTTGGGCAAAGAACGCGGTGGGTATTGTGAGTTTAACACACCTTATGCTGGTTTGCCGCAAGTGATTCGCCCCGATGGTTTGTACGATTCTCAAACGCGTTTTGGCATGTATCGTTGGCACATTATGGACCCCGTGCGTTTTGAAGAAGATTTGCGCATCACCATTCAAGCGTTGGGTTGGCGAACACGTACCAGCGAAGGACGGCGATATTTGCCATTGCAAGATGATATTGCATCGGTGGCATATTGGTACCAAACTTTGCCGGCAGCACCGTTTCCTGCATTGCCAGATAAAGATTATTTGGAAGTGATATAAGACGACGAGACGGCAAACGTGAAAGCAAGGTCAGAATCTAAAAAAGTGAGAAGACCCAGTTTGCTCCCAAAGGAGATACTTGGGAAATTGGAGAGGTTTTTGTGGACAAGATTATTGAAAAAGCAGCGACGCTGATAGAGGCGTTTCCTTATATTCGCTCGTTTCGGAACAAGATTGTTGTTGTGAAATATGGGGGCAGTACGCAGCCTGGTGAAGGTGGATCTCCAACCGTGATGGCTGATTTGGTGTTTATGGAAACGGTGGGGATGCGACCGGTTGTGGTGCATGGTGGTGGCAAGGAGATCAGCCGGCAATTGGAAAAATCGGGCATTGAATCGCAGTGGGTCAATGGTTTGCGTATGACCGATAAAGCGTCGATGCAAGTGGTGGAAGACACGTTGTTTGGTGATGTGAATCTTCGCATATGCGATGGTTTGGAAATGTTAGACGGTCGTGCACGTGGCATGTCGGCCAAAGATGCAGGGGTGATGTTTGTGACCAAACATTTTGCCACGGTGGAGGACAATGGGGAAAAGAAACAGGTAGACATCGGATATGTTGGCGATGTTGCCCGAATTGACCCCGAACCCATCCGTCTGGCCTGCGAAGAGGGCACGATTCCAGTAATAGCACCCATTGGTTTAGGGCCCGATGGTGAAAGTTATAATGTGAATGCCGATACCGCGGCTGGTGAAATTGCACGGTCTTTGCAAGCCGAAAAATTGGTTTTCTTGACCGATGTCAATGGCATTATGCGAGACCCATCAGATGCCAGCACGCATATTTCATCGTTGCATGTCAATGATGTTGAAGGACTGATTGACGATGGTATTGCCAGCGGTGGCATGATCCCTAAATTGCGGGCTTGTGAGCGCGCCGTGAAAGGTGGGGTTCGCAAAACACATATTATTGATGGGGGGATGCCACATGCATTGTTGCTCGAAACATTTACGCGTGAAGGCATTGGAACTGAGATTATACAATAAAAGGATGTAAAAAGAAGACGGGGAATGATGGGGTGTGGGTTGTGGTGAAGAGATATTCTCTCTTCTTTCAATCTCTTAATAAAAAATAGGAGTAAATATGACGACACAAGAAACAATAGATCTGGAGCAAAAATATATTTTGCAAACATATGGCCGACCACCCTTTGTTTTGGAGAGCGGTGACGGTGTTTATTTGCAGGACACTGATGGCAAAAAATATCTCGATTTTGTGAGTGGTTTGTCTGTGAATGCATTGGGATATAACAGTTCGGTCATTCAAGATGCAGCCAATGAGCAGCTTGGTAAGTTGATCCATGTTTCAAACTTGTATCATACCATTCCTGCTCCACAGTTGGCACAACTGTTGTGCGAAAACTCTTTTGCCGATCGGGCTTTTTTCTGCAACAGCGGAACAGAATCTATTGAAGCGGCTTTGAAGTTTGCTCGGAAATGGGGATATAAGAATTTTCCTGACAAACCCAAGAACAAGATTATTGCACTGAACAATTCGTTTCACGGGCGCACATATGGTGCCATTTCAGCTACGGGTCAGCCCAAATATCACAAAGGATTTGGGCCGATGTTGCCTAATATATCGTTTGCCGATTTGAACGATATGGAGTCGATTGAAAAATTGGCCGACAGTGAAACGGTGGCCATTGTTTTGGAACCTTTGCAAGCTGAAGGTGGCATTCATTTTGCCGATCCAGAATTTTTGAAAGGTTTGCGAACACTTTGTGATGAGCTCAAAATTCTGCTCATTTTTGATGAGGTGCAAAGTGGCTTGTTGCGAACGGGTAAGCTGTTCTGTTATGAGCACTCTGGCGTCACGCCCGATATTATGACGTTGGCCAAACCATTGGCGGGTGGCTTGCCTATTGGTGCCACGTTGATGACACAAGATGTTGCCGATGCGGTGGAACCGGGTGATCATGCGGCTACGTTTGGCGCACATCCTGTATCTTGTGCTGTGGCTATTGAAGTGTTTAAGACCTTGTCAGCACCTGACTTTGTCGCAGGTGTGCAAGAGAAAAGTGATTATTTGTTTGGCAAGTTAAACGAGATCAAAGACAAGCATGCACAAGTGACCGAGATTCGGGGCAAGGGGTTGATTGCAGGTATTGTGATTAAAGATACACCTGCCGCCGATTCTATGGCCTTCTTTAGGGACAAGGGTATTTTGGTCTGTGTAGCTGGTCCAGATGTGATTCGATTCTTACCGCCATTGGTGATCGACAAAGAACATATTGATGAAGCGGTTGCGGTTTTGGATGAATTCTTGAGTTAATCCTTTCCCCCTTCCTAATTGAATTGGGAAGGGGGAACTTTCTGTGTTTATTTTTATAGATATTGGTTTCTCTCTTTTGGTCGGAGAGCTATGTGGAGTAGACTGTTATGACAATTAATGATTTGCGTGGAAAATCAGTGGCCTTGGCATCATCGGGTGGGCTAGACAGTTGTACGGTGACGAAGTGGATGGTGGACCGAGGGGTTGATGTGGTGAGTTTGACGGGTGATATTGGCCAGCCAGATGAAGTGGATATGGATGACATTCGCAAACGCATGTTGGCGTGTGGCGCTTCAGAAGCTGCATTGATCGATTTGAAAGATGATTTGGCCGAAACAGCCATTGCGATGTTGATTGCACAAGCCCGCTATGAAGGTGGTTATTGGAATACCACGGGTATTGCGCGCCATGTGACCACACGAGGCTTGCTCAAAGAGATGAATCAGCGTGGCATTGATGTGTTGGTGCATGGGGCAACCGGGCGTGGTAATGATCAAGTGCGTTTCCAACTTGTGGCCAATATGCTCAAACCGACTGTGTCGGTTTATGCACCGTGGCGTGACAGCGCTTATTTGGATCAGTTTGGCGGGCGCAAAGAGATGATCGATTTTTGCAATTTGCACAATTTGCCGATTACGGCCAGTTATGAAAAGCCTTATTCGACCGATGCCAATTTCTTGGGATTGACCCATGAAGCGGGGCAGTTGGAATCGTTAGAAATTGCCGCTGATTATATTGAACCCGGCATGGGTGTGTTTCCTGCACAGGCCCCTGATGAACCTGAGTTGTTTACCGTGCGCTTGGAAAAAGGACGTCCCGTTCAAATCAATGGTGAAGATGTTGGGGCTGTTGAGGCCATTTTAAAAGCCAATGAAATTGGTGGTCGAAATGGTGTGGGTATTGGCATTCACGCGGTTGAGAATCGATTTGTGGGCATCAAGTCGCGGGGTGTATATGAGAGCCCCGGTTTGTGTTTGCTCAGTGAATGTTATGAACTTTTGCTCCAGCAGGTTTTAGATCGCCGCGCCCGTCGCTTTTTTGATTCTATCTCTGTCGATGTTGCCGAGCAAATTTATCAGGGGTATTATTACGACTTGGCCTCTCAAATGATGCGGGGTGCTTTGGCACCTGTGGCCAATTTGCTTACCGGTGAAATTACAGTGGCAGCCTATAAGGGTACTGTCATCTTTAAAGCATCAAAAAATGTACCCCATTCATTGTATTCTGAAGAAACCGCGTCGATGGAAGATGTGGGTGATTATGACCATCGCGATTCGGAAGGTTTTTTGAACGTGCTGGGTGTGAGCGCAAAAGCCGAACACGCCGCTGGGCAAATTGAGAAAGATTTGTTAGAAGGAATTTAATGTAGAGTGTGCAATTAGAGTGTTTCAACACTTTGCGCCACGCGTCCAGGGTTTCGTGTTTATTTGAGTTTAGATTTAAAAGGCAAAGTGCATAACGATGGGTGTTTGGCCAAGCGTTGATGCACTTTGTTGTTTATGAAAGGTTTTACGATGAGTGATTCGGAAGCGGCTTCAGAAAAACTGTGGGGTGGGCGATTTGGTAAATCGACAGAAAAGTTGATGGAGCAATTTAATGCATCCATTGGTTTTGATCAGCGATTGTATAAAGTAGATATTGAGGGCAGTCGTGCACAGGCCAAAGCCTTGACCCGCATTGGGGTATTGGCGGAAAAAGAGCGCGATGAAGTCATCGCCGGATTGGATCAGGTTGAAGCTGAGTTGGATGCTGACGACTTGCCTTTGACAGATGATTTGGAAGATATCCATATGGCCGTTGAAAAACGGCTGATAGAATTGGTTGGCGATGCAGGGGCAAAGATTCACACGGGGCGCAGCCGAAATGATCAGGTTGCATTAGATGAACGGTTGTATTTTAGGCAGGTGATTGATGAGACTGTTGGGCGAATCGATGGATTGATGCAGGTGTTGCTAAATTCGGCAGAAGAGCATATTGATGTGATTTTGCCTGGTTATACGCATGTACAACAAGCGCAACCGATTCGGTTTGGTCATTATACCATGGCGTTGTTTTGGATGCTGGAGCGTGATCGGGGGCGGTTTGTTGACAGTGGGAAACGGGCGGATGCCATGCCTTTGGGCGCTGGTGCATTGGCTGGCAGTGCGTATCCGGTTGATCGTGAGTTTGTGCGTGAGACATTGGGTTTTGCGCGTGTGACAGATAACAGTATTGATTCGGTGAGTGACAGAGATTATTTTTTAGAATTTATGTCGGCGGCGGCCATCTTGATGGGGCACTTGAGTCGGTTTTGTGAAGATGTGATTATGTGGTCATCTTCTGAGTTTGGTTTTGTTGAGCTAGATGATGCATTCAGTACAGGGTCCAGCATGATGCCGCAAAAGAAAAACCCCGATTCGTTAGAGTTGGTGCGCGGCAAAACGGGACGTGTGTATGGCAATTTGATGTCGTTGTTAACCGTAATGAAAGCCATCCCATTGACGTATGCCAAAGATATGCAAGAAGACAAAGAGCCTTTTTTTGATACGGTAGATACGCTTCAAATATCATTGGATGTGTTTGCTGGTGCATGGGATACCATGACGGTGAAGGGGGAGCGTATGGAAGCCGCCTTGGATGGTATGATTTTGGCAACAGACTTGGCAGACTATTTGGTGCGCAAAGGGGTGCCATTTCGAACAAGCCATCGCATTGTGGGTGAGTTGGTGCGTAAGGCACTGGATCGAGGCATTCGTTTGGAAGCATTGGATATGGAAACGTTGCACGCAGCTTCGGATGTATTTGATGACGATATCAAAACCGTGTTGTCACCTGTGCAGAGCACGGCTCAGCGGAATTTGTATGGAGGGACGGGACGAGAATCTGTGGCAAAACAAATTGAGGCAGGAAACAAATTATTGATAGACCGTAATGGAAGGGTAGTAGAATGAAACGCTTTGAGGAGCGAGATGTAAGTCATTTCTATGATTTATTGCAACATAACCCAGAGCTTGGATTGACGCAACTTAATGTCTTAGATGGCGACCATTTAATAGGCGTTGGCCTCTTTGACAATGTAGAAGATTTTCTTGCGGAGTGTAAGCGGTATAATGGGTTGGGACAAATTCATGCAGGCGTCAATCCACGGTCTTTAAATTTATTGGATGCGTACGGTGGGTTGAAAAACCGGATTCGTTCTCTTTTTGTCGATGTGGTAACCGATGAAGATATTGCCTGTGTCACGGGTATTGTGGTTCGTGATGTGGGGCAGCTTACAGATGCGGCCCAAGCTTATATGCGCGATATATCTGTGCTTGACGATGGGCGATTGTTTTTTCCAATGGACAACCCTTTGGATTTTCAAGATCGAAGCAGGCGGAAACTATCCAAGCTTTTGGCCAGTTGGGTTTTTGGTGAGGCAGATTTTCAGAATGTCAATTTGATGCGTATGGTTTCTGTGCCGGGTACTGCCAAACAGGATAGTAGTTTTTTTAGGCCCCGTGTGCGATTTCGAAAATTTCGGCCTTTTATTTTAGAAGGTATTTCAGAAGCTATTTTGGAACAAGAATAGGGAAATTTTTCGTTTGGTGATATGGGTGCGTAAATTTGATAGGGGTCTTTATGAAATTGGTGGCATTGCAAAAAGTTGACGAAGCAGCGGTAAAAGAAGTCGTTCCCGATATCGAAATTGTCAATACATCTCGCGATCAATTGTTGGATGTGATAACGGATGCCGATATTTTGATTGGGAGTCCGGGTAATTTATGGGAAGATGTGTTGAAGGTGAGCCCTCAATTGCGTTGGGTGCATGTATCCAGTGCCGGCGTTGATCGGATGGCGTGCCCAGCCTTTTTTAATTCTGAGGTGACTTTGACGTGCGCCAAGGGAGAGGTGGTGGGCCCCTTGTTGGCAGAACATGCATTTGCGTTGATGTTGGGCCTTACACGTGGTATTGCTTTGTGTGTGCGCGATGGACGATGGAATCGACGCGAGGGAGATGCTGGCAAAAAAGTGTTTGAAGTGGGCGGCAAGACGATGGGTTTGGTGGGGTTTGGCGGTGTGGGGCAACGCTTGGCGCGTATGGCACAGGCATTTGATATGAATGTGATTGCATTGCGCCGTGCCGTTGTGGGAGATGAATCTGATGGGGTGACCGTGTGGGGCAATGATCGTTTGGATGATTTATTGGCAGCGTCGGATGTGGTGGTGGTTTCTGTGCCTGACACGCCAGATACACGTGGCATGTTTAATCAGGACGCTTTTTCTAAAATGAAAAAGTCGTCTTTCTTGATTACTGTTGGGCGTGGCAATACAGTAGATACCGATGCTTTGGTTCATGCCTTGCAACACGGTGAAATTGCTGGTGCGGGTTTAGATGTGGTAGACCCAGAGCCGTTGCCCGATGAACATCCTTTGTGGCAAATGCGCAATGTGATTATTACGCCTCATATTGCGGGTAACGCACCCGAACGTGCAGGACGTAACCAAGCATTGGTTTTGGAAAACTTGAAGCGATTTGCGCAGGGAGAAGCCTTGGAGAGTGCTGTGAATAAGACGGCGGGGTATTAACGAGATGAATCCAGATGAAGAAGCGCGTTCGTTATTGGCCCGGTTTTCAGAATTGACAGTATGCCAGCAGGTGATTACGCATCAGTTTGATGTGCTACAATCTCGTTCACATATGATGCTGACGCTTGCAACATTGACACTTACCATTACAGGATTTTCTGGCCCGAAGATAGCCGCCAGCAATGTGGTGTCTCAATATGCCATGATCTTGGGTTTGGTTTTTGTTTTGGCTGCGGTGGTGGTGACTTTGGCTGGTACATTGCGCATTCGTTGGCTCACTCAAGTTGGACAAGGCGATGCAGAGGCCGTGATTCGCGATATGATTGTTTATCGCAATCAAAAAACACGTTTGTTTCGGATTGAGTTAACGTTGCTGGTTTTGGGGTTGACCTTTTATGTGCTGAGCGTGATTACATATATGTTGGTGGGGTTGGAATAAGTATCTTTTTTGTGATTTGTAATATGGTGGGCAAACGCAAAGAGGCATCTGTATCGTATTACAGATGCCTCTTTGCGTTTATTATCGGTTGTGGCGTGTTTTTTTATGGATCTATGTGGCGTTTGGGGCATTTAAATAAACAGCCGTTGAAGGTTAGGTGTTAATTGATTGTGCCTTGACGGTTGTCTCAGGGCGCATTACCTTGTGCTCTGATTCTTTTCTTGCCGAATTCTTAAGGGAGATGTCAATGTTTAGAAAAACAGTTGCGTTGATGACGGCTATTTGTTTTACCGTGTGCAATCTGGGTATGACGAGTTCTGTTTGGGCTGAAAAAAAAGATAAAGATGACGCGCCGGCTTCAAAATTTACCCGTACGATTATGCCTGCTGGTAAAGATGGATGGTCCATTGTTGATATGCGCAGCGTTAAAGGTACGCAAATTATATTGAGTCCCTTGATTGGTGAAGAAATGGACTTGGAAGAAAGCAACCGCTACGCGCTTTTTCAGGGGGGAACAACGTATACCAGCAAGGTTGACATGTCTGTGTTACGCATTGGTGTGTCAGGGTTTCAATCTGCCGAGTTTATGAAACAAGAAAATGGAGATCTGGCTATTAAAGTGAAATACCGCTCTGGGCCTCGTATTCAAACGCGATTGGTAAAGTTGAAAGATGACAACGAACTTCGGCGCTTGCGTGAATATATTGAGCACTTTGATGATGTGATTCAGGATGAGTATACCATTGCTGATTCGTCTGCGATTGCTGCTGGCTCTGAATATCCCAAATATACCGATAAGTCTACTTCTTTTGAAGAACGCCGTCCACGTTTTCCGGTACAATTTCGAATGGCTGGTGAAGTGAAGTTGAAAGATGGTAAGAAATTGAAAGGTGAGTTTGTGCCTGTCTATGAAGACGGACGCATTTTTATAGAAACGGATTTGAGCATTCAAAAAGTTGCTGTAGATAATATTGATCAAGTTAGATTTTATGGTGAGCGAGGCTCCAACGCTCTGGGCAGTGCGATTATTCAAGGTGTGGGTGGTGCTGCGATGGGGGCTCTAACGGGGGCATTTGCTGCGTGGCAAGCCAATGCCGATGTAAAAGAGACGGCCGTTTGGGCCGCCGCTATTTTTGGCATTTTTGGTTTTGTTACAGGGCTGATTCGCGGTGCCAAAGCCACACAAAGTGGCGAAACGTATCAAATGGGGCCTGGTGAAGGCGAAAAAAGAAAA
>JABIFK010000068.1 GCA_018650745.1 Candidatus Latescibacterota bacterium
AGTAAAAAGGCCAAGATGTTGGTGCGCCCCGATGGTAAGATTGTGGGGACTGTGGGCGGTGGTTGCTTGGAAGCTGATGTGTGGGCAGAAGCCCAACGCGTAGTTGAGACAGAGACACCGTCTTTGCAAAAGTTCATTCTCACAGAAAAGCACGCTGGTGAAAATGGCTTAAACTGTGGTGGCAATGTTGAGATTTTTACTGAACCGTTACTGCCCGGACGCGACGAAATATTGCTTAAAGAAATAACACGTATCACAACACAGCGCGGTTCTGCCGTGTTGGCAACATTGGTGGCTGGTGGTGATGTGCACAGCAAGTTGCTGATTGATGCCGGTGGTTCTATGTGGGGGGGCTTGGGTCACGCTGAGATTGATCGTTGTATCATAGAAGAGTTTGAGGCGTTGGATACCATTCCCGAAGGTTTGCTCAAAGTTGTCGACTTGGAAGTTGGGGGTGTTGTTCATAAGGTATTTCTGGAGTCTATTTGCCCAGAACCAACATTGTATTTATTTGGTGGTGGACACGTATCTTATGCCATTGCTCAAATCGCACATTCGGTTGGGTTTCGTATTGTGGTGATTGATGATCGGCCCATGTTTGCCAACCGCGAGCGGTTTCCAATGGCGAGTGAGACCCTGACCTTGGATATGGATACGGCATTAGATCATTTGGTAATTGATGAGCTGTCTTATCTTGTTGCTGTTACCCGTGGGCATCAGCACGATAAACCGATTATTCGTCAGGCGGTAAAAACCAATGCAAACTACATTGGCATGATTGGCAGCCGGCGTAAGACGGCATTGATGTGGAAAGATTTGGAAGCAGAAGGTATTGGGCGGAAATTGTTGGATCGGGTTCATGCACCCATTGGCTTAGATATTGGTGCCGATACACCGGAAGAGATTGCCGTGAGTGTGATGAGTGAATTGATTCAGGTGCGTCGCCAAAAAGGCAAGCCATCCCATGATGTGACTGCTTTGGCAGTGCAAATGACAACGCTTTGAGGTCCGTTTTAGCTGGTTATTAGATTATTTTACTTGACCTTAAGCCTAAAAAATGCTCTATTTAGTCTGTTTGTTCGACATTTTTCGAACTCGTGTGACATTTGTGACACATTCACGACAAACTAACACTGTATCTTTGACCCATATGAAACTATTTTTTTACTGGTCATATTTGTGAGATGTCCCTGAAATATCTAGTCTTAATATTTAAATACATGATTGTCAAACACTGTGGTATTGCCACAAAAAACAGGTCATTGCACAACCCCCAAATAAAGGTGATGCAACGACCTGAAAATATCTAAAGAACATTGCCGTGTCCTTACAGATGTTACCCTAGTTTTAAGAAGCAATTTGTGTACCTTGATATTTAGAGGTAAAGCTCAAGTTTAACCCAAGTTCCTGGTTTTAAAAGTGTTTATGGTTTTTCTTCGTGCAACGGGCGACTTTTTGTGTATGTGATGTTCTGATGTTCGCATGAGAACATTCACATTGGAATGAAAGTCTGCATGTAGATCAAACCATTGGCTTTTAGCCATGTTTCAGCCAAAGGAGGTGCATCGGGAGAGCAAGCGCTTAATTCGTTAACAGCCGGGATTCAGCGGGTTTTTACCGAGTTTCTATTACAGGAAAGGGTTCAATCATGAAGAAACTCATCGCACTCGTTGCGATTATGTTATTGCCTATATCTGCAATGGCAGGTACGACAGGCAAAATTACAGGTCAAGTTGTCGATAAGGATGGGGGCGGACCACTGCCAGGTGCAAATGTTGTTGTACTGGGCGCCTCTAATGTACTCGGTGCGACCACCGATGCAGATGGTCAGTATGTCATTTTAAATGTGCCAGCGGGTACATTTGATTTGAAGAGTAGTTTTGTAGGATATCAAGATGTGCTGGTTACGGGCTTTAAAGTTTTGCCCGATTTGACCACGATTCTTGATTTTACTTTGGCACCACAAACCTTAGAAGCCGATGTATTGGAAGTGGTTGCTCCTCGTCCTTTGGTTCAAAAAGACAATACCAGTTCTTTGCGTTTGGTAACGAATGAAGAATTGGATTATATGCCCATCCGCGGATATGCTGCCGCCACCTCTTTGCAGTCTGGCGTTACAAGTCTGGGTGGGCAGTTGTATATACGCGGCGGTCGTTTTTCTGAAGTTGATTACATCGTCGATGGTGTTTCACAAAAAGATTTGCAAACGGGTGCATCTGCAACCCAGTTGAGCAGCAGTGCCATCGATCAGGTTTCGGTGATTGTGGGTGGTTTCGAAGCCGAATATGGTCGTGTGATGTCTGGTGTGGTGAAGGTGGTGACCCGTGAAGGTGGACGGAATTATACGGGTTCTGCTGAATATATCACCGATGAAATTTCCGATCGCAGTTGGTTGGGTACGCCCTCGTTTGGTTATAACAATGCCGACGCCACATTGGGTGGTCCTTTGATTCCTGGTGGTGACAGGCTGTCCTTCTTTGTTTCGGGCGAGCGTCGCGATCGTTTGGATCGTTCACCTCGTTGGGGGGTAAAGGCACACCAATGGGAATTGGATGAAGGTTTATTAAAACAAGATGAATTCAATCTTTTGAGTGATGGTGTGTTGCCACATTATTCATTAGATGGTTGGGGTTGGCAAGCCAAGTTGAGCTTCCGTTTGAGTGACAATGCCATCTTAAAAGCGGGTGTTGTTGGTTCGTCTCAAGATCGGTTGAGCTACAACCATACCTATCGATATGATTTGGACCATTATTGGCGTGTCAAAAAACTCAACAACTCCGTATTTGCCAATTTGACTTATACGCTTAA
>JABIFK010000066.1 GCA_018650745.1 Candidatus Latescibacterota bacterium
AATCGGGCAACGCAGCAGATTGTAGAGGGCGCGCGGCGGTCTATGTCAAATCGGAAGACGGCGGAGACACTTGGTTGAACGAAGATCGCCAGGTGGATGCCCCCATCACACTTGAATCCATGCAAGCCATATGTCATGCACCAGATGGTGGAGATGGACGACACAGTATTCGAGTCGGTAATCTCACAGTAGACGCCAACAATCACCCTTGGTTCTTTTGTTCTTTTGTTGGTTATTCAAGTGGTGTGATCTGGAGAAAAACAGATCAGGGTTGGCAAATGATTGACTTGGCAGATCGTTTAAACAGTTTGAACATGGAAGGTGGACGCGCAACATCTTTGTCTCAGGATAGTTTGGGAAATATCCATTTTGCATTTGCAACCGATCCAACAGGTCAACGTTGCCAATGGTTTGCGCCTACACTGGAGCTGTTTCATTTGGTTTTGGATATCGAGGGCAATCGTGTATCACTCGCTCAGGTTACAGATGTTGACAATAACGCAGCCAACTGGTTACCAGCATTTGAGCAATGGGATTGGACACGCCTCGATCAGACATATGAGGGTGGCCACTATTTGATGTATACGCGTGGGTTGAATGCCGGTGGGATCGGTGGAGATAACAAGAGTGCACTGAAAACGGAGATATTATTGACCCAAACCGGGATCACAAAGGACACGCATTAAAAAGACTCGAAAAAGAATAAAAAACGGCCCAGCATTCTCTCATGCTGGGCCGTTTGTATTTGGGTTCAAGATGATTTATGACACTAAGGATTTTAGTTTGTCATAGGTCATGCCCATAGGCTCTAAAACTTTTGCAGATGCCGAATTTGGATCTTTGAGCAATGCCAAAAGCACATGTTGGGCATTGGCTTCTTCGGTGTCCAATTGGCGGGCCTCTTTGCTTGCCAGATCAACAAGGGTTTGAGCACGCATCGTGATGGGCAACTGCCCACGCATAGCCCTCAAGTCAGTATGTGTAGGCATGAGCTTTTCAACCGCTTCCCTGATGCTATCGGGCACAAGACCTTGTTGAACAAGCCAGTCTGTAGCCGCACTATCTCTTAACAACCCCAGCAAAATATGCTTGGTGCCAATATAGCGGTGGTTCATTTTCGTGGCTTCATCACGGGCACATTGTAAAATGTCTTTTACTGAGCAAGGAGCAGTGGATATCATGGCCGACCTCTTCTCAAGATAGATAATGGGGGTTTATAACACGCCTCTATATAAGTAAAGCCCATTAAACTCCACGAGGTCAATAGAAAAACCAGAGCATAAGCAAATATTAAACAGTCAATTAGTTTCATTACCGGCAGACAGTGATGGTTAAACAATGCAAGATCCGCCTTCGTATTTAAAAACAAAAAACCACACAATCAAAGCCTGCTGACTTTGGCTGTGCGGCTGTCTTGTTCTTTTGGAACGAGGACCCGCGTCTTTGCCTCCCGCGCTTTCGAGCGGTTTGCCATTTCGGAAACAGCACGATGGTAAAAAATGTGTCTGGAAAGCGGTAATGTAAATCGGAGCCGAATGCTTTCCAGACACATCAATATAGAGGAGTAGACCACACCATTTGCGTTTGTTATTTAGGAGTAATCTATACCTTGGATGATGACAAATTGAGAAAGGTTTAAATAAAAAAACTTTTTTTAAAAAAAAACGGATGTGACTGAAAAGTGATTGATTGAATTACGGAGCCGAATACTTTCCAGGCACACCCGGAGCGGTTCTACACAGATTAGATGATAGGATGTAGAGAGAGGTTTAAACGATCACGGAAAAATCTGTTCAAAAGTGAAATCTTTATTGGACATTGACAGGGTATCAGGTATTGTTTACTCTTTGTGAACCAACAATATAGTGAGACGTTTATGGGGTGAGGAGGCAAATTTGAGACGCCATTTGTTTTTTATTATGCTTGGACTTTGGGTTGTAGGTCCTATTCAGGCCGATATGGCAACACGCCAAACAGGATTTGTGTTGTTGCGTGAGGGCGTGGGTGCCCGCGCGGCTGCAATGGGCGATGCGTATACCGCCGTGGTTGGAGACCAAACCGCTGCACATTGGAACCCGGCAGGTTTAGCAGCCTTGCAGGGCAAAGACTTTGTATTGATGCATCAAACATCCATCCAAGGCATCAACCAAGCCTATGGCGGATGGGCTTATGGCAACCAAAAGCGCGGCTTGGCGCTCAGCTTGGGTGTGTATTCGGTTGGTGGCTTTGAAGCCCGCACCGAACCAACGCTGGAGCCCTTAGGCACATTTGGTGTATACGACCTCAATGCCGGCTTGTCTTATGGACAAAGAATAGGTCAGCGCACCCATTTTGGATTTAGCGTGCGCGCATTACATGAAAACATTGAATCGGTAAGTGCGTGGGGTGTGGGTATCGACTTTGGCCTCTTATATCAATTGGGCATTCCGGGCCTCACCGTAGGTGCCACCTATCGCAACTTGGGGCGCATGGAGCAATTGGATCAAGAAAGAACCCCCCTACCCCGCACAATTCGTTTTGGCGCGTCTTATGTACGCAATGCATTAACCATCAGTGGCGATTTTCGCATGCCAGACAAAGGCGCTTTGGGCGCAAATGTTGGATTGGAATATGTGGTAAAACAACGTCTCTTTTTAAGAAGCGGTCTTGTAACTGGGCATGATACCCGCACGTGGTCTATGGGGCTTGGTGTTATACGCAAAAACTGGCGCGTAGATTATGCGTTTGTGCCAGTGTCTGACGGACTCGGAACGGGCCATCGTGTCGCGTTGGGAATTCGATAGAAGCGGTCTCAGGTCAAACATCTACAGAGCGCGTAAAAAACATAACGCTCAATTCAGTTGCAGAAAAGTAACAACGCAAGAGGTCTTATTTGTCTGACGATACACAAAAAGATATGGAAGAAGTGCCTGTCACAGTCATTCCAAACAATGGCATTCATTGGTCATACACATATGAATCTCAACCCCCCAAAGAGAAATTATGGCTGCATGGGTTGTTGTTAATTCTGACAATTTATACAACAACCCTTGCAGGGATGCTCATGTCTGGCGATTTGGGAATGGAAATGCCCGAAGGCTGGACGTTTTTATTTGACCCGCGCTTTTTAGTCTATGGCATCCCATTTTCTATGACCCTATTGGCCATTTTGGGCATTCATGAAATGGGGCATTACGTAGCAGCCCGGGTGTGGAAAGTACATGCATCTTTGCCCTACTTTATCCCATTCCCATCCATGATTGGCACTTTGGGTGCCGTCATTAAGTTGCGAGCACGCATTCCCAATCGACGCGCATTGATTGATATTGGCGCAGCTGGGCCATTGGCAGGTTTTGTCGTTGCTGTCATCGCTTTGGCTGTGGGGCTTCATATGTCAGAAGTCATTGTGGCGCGCGAAGTACCCGAAGGAGCAATGTCTTTAGGCGATTCCCTCTTGTCTGCTTGGATTGCAGACCTGGTGGTGGGTAACTTGCCCGAAGGATACGATGTGATGCTACACCCTGTCGCATTTGCAGGATGGTTGGGTCTGTTTGTCACCGTGTTAAATTTATTGCCCATGGGGCAGTTTGATGGTGGGCACATCGTCTATGCCATATTTGGCCGCTGGCACAAGCAAATATCACGGGGAACCTTGGTTGCACTGGGTCTTTTGTGGGCCTTTACGCCACCTTATGCATGGTGGCAAGCATCCGATCTGTTCTCTGTATGGCTCGACTCTCGGTGGCCAGGGTGGTTGGTCTGGATGGTTATGGCACTGGTTATGGGGCGCAATCATCCCCCACCCGAAAATCCATACCTAGAACTAGACGCACCCCGACGGTGGATTGGATATGTGTGCTTGGTAATTTTTGCATTGTGCTTTATTCCCAATCCCATTCAATTTTACTAACATGGTCAAACATAAAAACGCCAGACGTGAGCAGAAAAATCAAAAACGCAAATCCATGGGCCATTAAGACTCTTCCTCTTGCGCCTTACGTCTTGCCTCTTAACCGATTGAAATGCTCTAAGCGGACGGTTTGTTCTTCGTCCGTTTTTTTCTTATCTTGGTTGAACGCAAATCCTTCCTACCATCCCTAAATCTGCATGATTAAATGGCCAAGCGAAAATCTAAAACAACAACACGAAAATCTAAACCCAAAAGTATGGCACGCAAACAGCGCGAATTTGCCTTGCCAATTTGGGTTGTTGCGTGTGTCATGGTTGTACTGGCAGGAGGCTTGGCCGCTTGGGTCTGGCGCCCCACCACAACCTATGTTGCACCGCCCATCGAAGCCGAAAAACCCGTTTGGAAAGCCGGGCCAGAAGACTTTGTGGCTTATGCAGATACCTTGGTCTTGCACGCCAAACACACCCTCGTCAGTTTGGGCATTCCCCGCGAAGTGATTTCCGTATCAGAACTACCCGACAACCGCGGCAGTTATATGCGTTGGGAAATAAAGTCAGACGTACCAAGTGATTTGCCGTTGGCCCTGGTTAATTTGGCATTAACCCGTCTTGCCCAACGGTTGGGTGGCAAAGTCTTTGAAGGACGCGAAGACCAACGCGGTAAAATGGTCTCATTGCGTGTTGGGTTGGGAGAAGAAAGCACCAACCTCATCACACTTAAGAAGAACGACAAATTACGCAGACGCACAGGACGCTTGGCAATTGTAATCGACGACTTTGGTTATCAAGACCGAGGTTTAATCGCGAGCTTTTGTGCCATCCTGCAACCCATTACATTCTCTATATTCCCTCAAGAAAAAGAAACCACCTGGACATCTGAACAAGCCCTTAAAT
>JABIFK010000065.1 GCA_018650745.1 Candidatus Latescibacterota bacterium
AGCACTCAATGCGGCCAAAGAATCAGCAACAGGCGCTTATATTGTGCACACAGCATTGGGTGGGCAATGGGACACCAGCAAGCTAGAACGTCAAGTATTTCACTTAGAAGACCATCCAACATATGCAAGCAGCACCCACCATCTCACCCTTCAAGCCGAAGCCGGACAAACCCAAAGATACCTCTGTGATGCCATAAAGAATTACGGTGCCAAAATCGGCGGTTTTTCGAATGCACCATGGGCACCCGGAACAATCATGCTCACCAAGGAAGCATCTCTACAATTAGGTGCACATCGCAACATCGATGATACCATATGGGAATATGCACTCCGTCAAATCGACCGCAATACAGCACCCATAATATTAGAAGAAGATCTGGCAATTTGGCGATCAGGATCATCCAATACAAACTTGAGCCTTGTTGCATCAAGCTTGCGACACCGTTTTCTAAAACCATACATAGATAAAACAGAAACAACCGCCTTATTCTCCGAACATATATTAGTATCACAGATCCATGGCGACCTAGTTCGCAACGCACTCTATCAAAAAAACGATGATCTTGATACAGCACATCAAATATGCCAAACCATCGGCAAAACAGCAGATGCACCCGAAATTTGTTATTGGCATGGTCTGATACACCGGCGAGAGCCCGATTTTAAGAACGCGCACAGCTGGTTTCAAAAGTCACGAAACTTAGCCGCCAACAACCAGCTTTATCAGGCGACATACAATTTCTTACAACGTGCCATTCAAATGCCCGATTATGGAGATACCCGAGAAGTCGCACTCCAATTTTGGCAACATCTCAGAAACCAAGGCACCTGGGATGCACTCTATTTTTTAAACTTGTGTGAATCTGCTATAGAGAACAAAAACTCCGATTTACAAAAACTCTTGGAAGACATTCAAGCAATTGAATTTGAAACCTTGTTCCAATGGACCTTTCAAAAGGCTATTGGAACCGCTTAGAGTATTAAACTGTTTTAAGTTTTATACACAAAAAAACCATCGCAAATGCGATGGTTTTTTATTTAGGCATTTTCAGCTTGTGTCATGAACATTATTTATTTATATGGAGGCAAACGCCGAAGCAACAAAGGAACCAACACCATGCAAATAAGGTCCTCAGGAAACACAAAACTGGCATTATAAAGTGCTGCATACATCCAAACCGGCGTACCTTCAGGGGCATATTCTGCAAAAAAAACAAATCCAGATACAAAATGGGAACACCACCGAAACACACTCGCAACCAAAATACCCAACCGGATCTGACCAGAAAACAAACCCGCAAAACCCAAGAGCGCAAAAGGCAAGGGATAATCTAATACAACTTGAATAGGATGAAAAATAAATGCGCCAAAAACCAACTGCAAAACCCCATCCAAAAAACCAGTCAAAACACCCAACCGCCAACCGCCCCAATAAGCCATAAACAAAATGGGCAATGTCTCAAGCGTAATAGAACCACCTTGCGGCAATTGCAAAGGCAATACTTTTCCAACCATGCCCAAAACCACAGCCAAAGCCGCAGCCATGCCACAAAACGTCATATCGCGTGTACGCGATTGTATCATACGCCAAAACCCACATTACTGATGGCCATCTCTGAATTGTATGACTGGCCTAAATCGCTTGCAAAACCTTTTCAATTTTTTCACTCAACTGAGTAGGGCCAAAAGGTTTGACCACGTAATTATTAGCACCTGCTTTAATAGCTGTAATCACATCAGCCTGCGTATTTCGTGTGGTCACAACCAAAATTGGGAGATGAGCATACTCAGGTTTGCCTCTTACTGCCTGAATAAAGCTCAACCCATCCATCTTAGGCATATTCCAGTCCGTCAAAATAAAATTATAATCGCCATTTTCCAATTCATCCAAACCGTCCAAACCATCCTCGGCTTCGCCTGTCTCAAAATAGCCAGCTTGACCCAGTTGACCAATAATAATCTTACGCATGGTTGGAGAATCATCAACAACGAGGATTTTGAGTTCGTCCATTACATTGCTCCTCTATAAAAACAAAACGTATAACAATTTTTGAATTTTACACCTACTGGTCTAACAATGAGTCTATATCATCCTGATTAAACGGCTCGTCACTATCTAAGCTTTCTTCAACTTCTTGTGATTCAGACGTGCCGTTTTGAGCAGAGGCCACCAACGCATCAATATCACTCTGATCATTTGATTGATCTTCTTCCTCGTCTGCATCACCAGAAGCAGAAGCCACCAAAGCGTCTATATCATCCACATCTGCTACTGCACCACCCGCGTCATTAGAAGCAGAAGCCACCAAAGCGTCTATGTCATCCATATCTGCTACTGCACCACCCGCATCATCAGAAGCA
>JABIFK010000063.1 GCA_018650745.1 Candidatus Latescibacterota bacterium
ACAGTAAGCACATCGTCAACCATTTCAAAGAAAATACCAATGCCCTCAAACGACCCTCGCAAACGCTCCTGTGTATCGTGCAACTCGTCAGGGCGCACATAAGTAGAATGCGGGTCAAGCTGAGACAAATATCCTTCAATAGCCCCATGTAAGAGCTCAACAGCCTCGGTATCTTCATAATAGTTTTGACGTACATGGCGCATCAATTCAACCAACGCATCCATTTGCTGGCGCTCAGTGGGTTTGGGAACGTCTGCATCTGCAGAAACCGATCCACAAAAAACCAAAAAACCGATGAGCATGCGCAACACCATAAGACCGAGACTCCATTTGTAAACATCAAATAAACATAAGCCGTTGCAAAAGCGGGGCTAACATAAATCTCAAATAAGGCACTGTCAAGAAAAATAACAGAACTTCGTCGCCCGTTCAGTTAGACTTTGAATGACCCGAAAAACGTTTTTTGAACAACCAAAACAACAACAATTGCTTGGCAAACAAATAATACTCCGTCCAATTAAGCTTGCTGCTGCTAAATTGGCGGTTACGAAAAATAAAAGGCACTTCCATAAAACGGTTGTACTGACCTTTTACCAAAATCTCTAATAAGATCTTATAACCCGGTGACGTAAGTACCATTTTGTCTATAACCCGTCTGTGTAAAAAGAAATATCCGGCCAAAGGATCTTGCACACCCGTTAACCGACGGGCAAAAAACACACCCGATTGAGAAATCACCTTGCGATACCAAGGCCATTTCTCAACTTTGCTTTCGGGGTCATATCGACTGCCAATGGCCAAATCGTGATCGCGCAAACCCAAAATCAGTTGGGGCAACACCACAGGATCATGACTTAAATCGGCATCAATCACACCCAACAATTCCCGATCAGAGTGTGCAAATCCAGCCATAACAGCACTGCCCAAGCCCAATTTACCCTCGCGGTGCACCACCTGAATCGGATAGCGATCTTTGAGTTCTTCGGCTAAGTCACCTGTGCCATCGGGAGAATTATCATCAACCACGATCAACTCCAAATCAATCTCAGGATATTGAGCGATGACGGCAAAAATTTCTTCGGCCAAAATAGGAATATTTTCACGCTCGTTATATGTTGGCGTAATCAAGGATATGCGCAAAATGTCTTCAGACATAAAATTTCAATCTCTAATGATATGTTTTTTGAATTTCTAAGAGAGAATCATCAAAGCCCATCGGTTTTATTTTAGACAAACCGGCAGCCAAACCCGTGTCCAAACCTGCGCGCAAAGGACGTTTGGCTGGTTGCCCAAACGCGTCAGACGTAGTAGGTGTAACAAGTTGCGGATCATATCCCATAATGGCACAAATCCGCTCAACCATCTCAAACCGCGTCAAAAAATCGCGCCCACCAAAATGTAAGAGACCTCGATAATCTGAATCACACATTTCTAAAATGAACAGTGCCAAATCATCAACATACGTTGGATTTGTCCATTCATCGGTCACCACCCGAATGGGTTCGCCCCTCTCTAATGCACCCATTGCCCACGTCACAAAATTAGGTCGACAACCTACACGATGGCCATATAAAACAGCCGTTCGAATGACAATACCTTGGCAATTGGCTTGTGCAACAACGGCTTCACCGTCTAACTTGCTTTGTCCATATACATTTGGGGGATGCGCTTCATCTGTTTCCTTGTACACGCCCATCTCGCCATCAAAAACATAATTGGTCGAAAGTGTTATCAACCCACACCCCGCCATCTCACACGCTCGAACCAAATGCCGAGTTCCATCCACATGTATAGCCTGAGCCCTAGCAGGGTCACGTTCACACCCATCAACACTCGTCATGGCTGCCGTATTAATTACCCAACGCGGGCGCTCATCCATCACAGCAGAAGTAACTGATGAGGCATCCATCAAATCGATGTGCCTATGACCGTCACCCATTCTTGATGCTGCAACACGCAACCATTCATTTGGCGCCAATTCACAAAGTGTTCGCCCCAAAAAGCCTGTTGCACCGACAATAAGAAGTTTGTTGTCTTCTGCCATAACACATAACCTACTTCATTTATTTTGCGTTTTAAGGTCCAAAACCAAATACATGTTCAAAGCACGACATAACGCCCCCATAGAAGCAGCACCATCTATATTGGGGCCGATCAGTGCCGTCAAAATACCACGCGTAGCATTTTGGTATACCTG